>CAZRGJ010000011.1:4448-23034 GCA_964599445.1 uncultured Planctomycetaceae bacterium
TGAGTGCGATCTCCTCATCGTCAATCAGGATCCCGCCAAAGCCTCGACAAAAGAGTTTGAGTGGGCAAAAAAAGAAAATCTTCAGCTTGAACTGCAGGCCGTCGATAATGTCTGTGTTCGGGGAATCAGCGAGGACGGCCGGATATTTACCATTCACGGCTCGAAACTGACCTATTCGCAGAATCGGGATGTCGGCACCATCACGGGAAGTCCGGAACAGCCGGTGCAGATCATTCAGCAGGTCTATCCGGGGGCTCCGCGGGATGTGCTGAGTGCGGATCGGGTGGATATTCAATGGAAGAGCAAAAATCTGAGTCTCCATAAGATCCGGGTCGAGAGCTCCTACGGAAATTAGAGAACCCCGGGAAAATGTTTGGATTTTAGAGAAAAGGTTTCGAATATGCAGGACTTTACGCCCTACCAGCAGAAGGTCATCAAACGGTACTACGACAATTACGATACCATTGGACGGCAGCGTCTGGCGGAATTGGTCACGGACATCTATCTTGCAGAAGGAAAGAAATTGGCCTCCTGCTGGCGCCGTGCGGAAGAGATCATGCGAAAAATGAAGGTCCCGGAAGCACAGATCCGCCATATCGTCGATACTGGGGATCCCGCCAACCTCGCCAGCCTCGTGAAACAGCTAGGCTGACCGGCCGCGGATTTCGGGTGCGTTTCGGATTTTCGAAACGATGGGAAAATGAAAAACACGCGGTACCCGGTTTTTGAGTATCCGCATGTTTTTATTTGACGTGCGCCGTTTTGAATTCCGGAATACCCGGGAATGCGTTCCGACGGATCAGAATGCGTTCATCAGGATCAGGCTCGGCAGTGTGCCGATGATTTTGGTGATCCCGGATTCCAGCGTGACCCGGTACGTGAGGACGTTTTCGGAATAGTTTCCGGTCAGTCGGACGTTGGGAGAGTCCGTTTCATCCATGATCGCCAGGATGGTTTCGTACTGCCGGATCGACTTGCGCATCAGGTCGGCCGGATCGAGATCTTTTTCAAAAGGATCCACCCCGATTTTGATCACATTTCCCGCTTCCTCATCGTTTTTGGCTTCCTCATCGTTTTTCCCGGCGTTCGCATCTTTTCCTGCATTTGCCGATGGGGTTTCACCGCCGGAAGAATTTGCGTCCGTCTCATTTTCCGCAGCTTTTTTCCTGAGGGCTTCCAGCTGGATCTGCGCGGTGTCGCGAAGGGAACGGCAGAGACTCTGAATGTCGAGCCGCATTTCAAAAAGATCTTGCGTTTCTTTGGCGGATCCAAGGCATTCCGTCAGTTTTTCTTCCGGGGAAGCTCCGAGACAAACGAACGCGTATTTTTCGGAAGTTCCGATCAGCAGAACGATCTGTTCGCCAAAGTACTGCGTCATTTTCGCCAGTTCCGATTCCGACGCTTTGAGTTCCGGCGCAGCCAGTTCATCGATCAGACGGCTGAATTCCGGCGTCGGGAGCGTCATTTTGTCGCAGAGGATCCCATTTTCGAGCTTGATGTTCTTTTCGATCCGGATCTTTTTTGCGGTCCCGGTCTTTTCCTGCGCCCAATCCGCGATGCGGGCAGCGAGTTCCTTCATTTTCTCCGGTTCTTTCATCTGCGTTCCGTAAATGAAACTCATTTTCCCCGGTTCGGCATCCAGCACGAATGTCGAGGCGGCAGGTTCCTGATCCAGCTGCGCGAGAGACTCTTCGAGCAGCTGCGTCACGGCCGTTCCTTTTTTACTGTCTCCAAAGAAATCCCGTGCTCCTTCCAGCCAGCTTTTCTGCTGGAGGTCTTCGAGTGAGAGTTTTTTGAAGGTCTCAAAATCCCCTGCCGCCATCGCATTGTTCAGGAGCGGAGTGGACTCGTTCCATTTCAGAGCGGACTGGACCCAGGTCATGCCCAATGTGCCGGGCACATTCGAGAAGCTGGGGAATTCGGACGTCCGAGTCTTTTGAAGTCTTGCGTATTCAAGAGCCGCCTGGGAATCCGGAACGAGACGGAGCTGCGTTTTCCATTCCACGGCACCGGTTTCCGGATGGATCCCTCCCGCGATGGAGATCTGTTCCAAAGCGTCGAAAGAGAGGAGCTTCTCCTTTTGCGCGGCTTTTGCCTTCGCTTGCCGCAATTCGAGATCTTCTTCCGATTCTTCATCCAGAGGCATCATGCTGATCGTGACCCCTTCCTCGATATTCCTGCGGACCATCTCACGAAATTCCGTCGGCATATGCTCCATGAAGAGCTGGATCTGGAAGGTCCCGTCTTCTCGGATCCCGAGAAGTTCTTCCGGTTTCCGGTCTGCGAGCTGTTCCGCCTGTCTTTCGTCCGCCATGATCCAGGTCCAGCCATTCTCTGCTTTCATGAACAGACCGCCGTATTCGATGATCCCGTCTTCGCGTTCCGTGAATTCAATGTCCGCGTTTTTGCCCGTCAGGACGTCGATCAGAAGCATGGGATCTTCCAGAGGGAACCCCATGAGAATAAGCGATTGATTTTCGTTTGGGATCCTTTGCATCGCGATGCCGGCAGGGGATCCCAGATCCAGGGAGTCCATGAAATCACGGCCAAGGTATTGACGGATCGGACCTTCGATCATGGCGGAGAAGGCTGGATTGGAAGAGACCTCGCCGATCTTGCGGATGTCTTGGAAAAAACTGTCGACGCTTTTGACTGCAAGCGTCATGAAAGTTTCTGGAGCCGTTTTCGCTGTTCCCTGCTCTTCGCTGCACCATGCCGGACCAGCAAAAAGAATCAGGAAAAGGAAGAGCAGAACGCCAGAAAATCGGCGGCGGTGAAGTATTGGGTTCATTTTTCTCTCCTGAGAGGAATGGAATACGTGGAAATTTTGACGGAATTTGAGGCACGATACAGGATCCGGCAGGAAACGTTCTGCCAAGAGGCATTTCCTGCCGGATCCATGGATTTCAGAAGCGATGCGCAGTTCTTATTTGGCGCAGAGCTTCAGGATCTGACCGATCTCCTGCGCACCGATGGCGCATTCTCCGAGTTTCGTGCCGCGGCGTTCAAAGACGAGGATGATCTTTTCGATGATCTCGTCCGTCACGCCGTAAGCGGAGCGGGTGGCGTCACATCCAACGGATTTGAAGAATTCGACGGTCTTTTCGATGGCGGCGTCGATCACGGCGTCTTTGTCTTCACCGCGGATCCCCCAGATGCGGTCGGCGTACTGAAGGAGTTTGGCTTCCTTTTCCTTGCGGAGGTACTTCCAGAGTGCGGGCATGACCAGAGCGAGCGTTTTGCCGTGGTCCGTGCCGGTGAATGCGGTGATCTCATGGCCGATGCCGTGTGTCGCCCAGTCTTCCACGACTCCTTTGGCCAGCCAGCCGTTCAGACCGACCGTCGCGGCCCACATGAGGTTGGCGCGGGCTTCGTAGTCCTGCGGATCGGCGAGAACTTTCGGAGCTTCTTCGATCAGCGTCAGCAGAACACCTTCCGACTGACGGTCCTGGATCGGCGTGTTGACCGGGCGGGTCACGTACTGTTCGCAGACGTGGACGAACGTATCGACGATGCCGTTGGCGACCTGGCGTTCCGGAAGCGACATGGTGGTTTCCGGGTCGAGGATCGAGAATTTCGGGAAGCTGTGCATGGACCAGAATCCGAGTTTTTCGTCGGTGGAAAGACGCGAAACGACCGACCAGCCGTTCATTTCAGACCCGGTCGCCGGCAGGGTGAGGACGCAGCCGATCGGGATCTCTTCCAGAACCGGCGCACCCAGCAGAATATCCCATGGATCCTGACCTTCGGGGTACTTCGCGGCTGCCGCGATGAATTTAGTGCCGTCCAGAGTGCTTCCGCCGCCGACGGCGAGAAGGAAGTCGATCCCTTCCGTTTTGCAGATCTCCGCGGCCTTCATGCACGTTTCGTATTTCGGATTCGGTTCGATGCCGCCGAATTCGATGACCTTTCGGTCCTGAAGCGCGTCCATGACCTGTTCGTAGACACCGTTTCTCTTAATGGAACCGCCGCCGTAGACCATCATGACGTTGGCGTCTTGGGGAACGAGATCCGCCAGCTTCGCGATCTGACCTTTTCCAAAAACGACGTTGACCGGATTGCAGTATTCGAAATTCAGCATGAAAATCTCTCCTTTGGCTGAAAAGCGTGGAAAATGAAGGAAATTTCGCGTTCTGTGGAAAGAACGTAAAATTTGAAATCAAATTTAAGGGGACGCATCTTGACAAACGGCGTCAATTCTGTATTATAGAGGAAGTGCTGCGAAATTTCAAGGGCATCGGGAGGCTCTTTTTCGTAAATTTTGGAAGAATTTCCCATTTTCCCTTTCGCGTCTTTTTCCAAAACGCTCAAAAACCGGTTTTACCGAATTTCAGAGGATAAAATGATGGGTCCGATTTCAGTTTTACTCCTTGCTCTGCTGAGTGCGTTCCTTTTCGGATTCTTGGCCTCGATGGTGTGGATCGCAGTTCGGCTTTGGCTGTGTCTGCCTGTTTTCCCGCCGCAGTCCCGCCTTCATCGGCTGCGGTGGAATGGAGAAACGCTCCTTTTGATCTTTTTCTGCTTTCTGCTTATGCCTTCACTCCTGACCGCGACGGTAAAGGAACTGACGGGGACGACGGCGGAGACTGTGCAGACGGTACGGACGGAGACGCTGCTGACGGAGACTCCGCCGGCAATTTCTTCTGCTGAGGTGCGTCCTGCGGCGGAAGATGATCCCGCGGCAAAGAGTTTGCCTGCCGGAGCGGAAACGTCTGCCGGAGCAGAGAGAGCATCCGGGATGGGGAATGAAAAGAAATCGCATCATGTGGTTTTTGAGTACCTTTCCGGGGATCCGTCGCCGGAGAAGTACATTTTTTTGTTCCTCTACGTCGTTTTTCTGGGGCCTTTTTTCGAGGAGTTCCTTTTTCGTTTCATTCTGCAGGGGTGGCTGGATTCGCGGGAACGTGAGCGTTTCGGAATGCGGCGTTTTCGGAATCGTTTTGCCGGAAGGTGTGCGCAAAAGCTGGGGGCTTCCGATCCAAACGCAGACGGCGTCCGGAGACCGTTGATCCGGCATCGGACGAACTGCTGCGGGTGGCGGAGCCTGATTTTGGCGGCGTTTTTCTTCGCGTTTCTGCATTTCCACGGCGCGACAGATACGTATCCGTCCAAGTCTTTGCTTCAGATCCAGTTTTTTTGCACGGCGGTTTCGTATGTGCTGATCCTGCTTGGCGGTTTTTCGATCCTCCATTTTCGCGATGGTTTCTCCCTGCGTGAAATGGGGCTGGATCTTTCGCATTGGAAGACGGATATGATTCTTGGAGCATTTCTGTTCTTCTGTACTGCCCCGCTCTCCTACCTGTGCCAGTTTTTGCTTGCGGAGCCTCTGAATGGGATCTGTGCGCCGGATTTCATTTCACTCATTCCACTTGCGCTGGGATTTGGATTTCTCTACATGCGGACGCGCCGTCTGCTTCCGGGATTTACCGCACACGCACTGTTTAACGGATTTTCGTTCACGGCATTCTTTCTCAGCTCAAAAATGGAGCTGGAGTTTGGGATGATGCTGGTTTCGCGCTTTTCGTAAAGGCCCGATTTTGTCCGATTCTGCCCGACCTGTCCGCGTTTCGATAAAGGCCCGATTTTGCTGATCCGCGAGTATTCCTGTTCGCCCGTTTCGAATTCGTCCGCAACTGCGGGACGGGCCGATTTGTATTTGGGACGGTACGTGCCGGCAATGTGGGTGAGGTGCCGGATAGATCTTTTCATTTCATTCCTTTGAGTGGATCTTTTGGGACCGTCAAAGGAGAATTTGGCCGAAGGGACCGTTTTTTTCGGCTTTCTCGCAAAATCGACCTTGCGTCAAAATTCAAAACCGGATAAGATGACGGCTGAATATTTTTTATTTTGCGGAATTTTCAATTTCCGATGAATGAAGATCAACCCTAAGGACCCGGTTCCGTGACAGAATTTCAGGCCAATCCGTCGAAGAAAAAAAATGAAGAGCACTCCCTCCTGACCAGACCTGCGGCGGGACTCATTCATTTTGTTTTAAAATATCATCTGCTGGTTTTGCTTCTGCTGGTCGGATTCGCAGCATGGGCCGGGCTTTATTCGCAGGAAAATCTGAGATTCAAGAATCGTCGGATCGATCTGATCAATCCGAACAGTGAATGGAACCAGTACTGGCTGGAGTACGTGGAAAAATTTGGCAGTGAGGATGACCTGATCATTGTCGTGGATGGAGATTCTCCCGAAAAAATCATCGCGGCAGTGAATCAGACGGCGTCTGAGATCGAAAAGAAACCGGAACTTTACCATTCGCTTTTCTATCAGTTTGACGATTCCGCGCTGCTTTCCAAGGCACTTTATTTTGCGTCGGATGAAGAACTTCAGGATCTGAATCTTTTCCTCATGAGCCATCGGGAGGTCTTTGAAGGAAAATGGGATTCACTGAATGTGGACCGGATCTTTCCCAAAACGTTCATGCCGCTGGCCATGGAGCCGAATCAGATCCCGCCCCGGATGGAAGCCAATCTGCGTCAGGCTCTGGAACGGATGGTCTTCAGTCTGGAAAATGCCCTGGGGGAAGAGTACCGATTCGTTTCGCCGTTTCCTGAGATCGATTTTTCCCGAGGCGAAAATCAGGATCGGCTTCCGTCTCTTTCCGGTTCCTCAAAAAGTTCCATGGACCGTCCTGCCGACGCCGTCCTTAATGCCGACGCCGTCCGTACAGTACCGGCTCATGCGGTTTCCGCACATTCGCAGTCTTTGACCGCAGTGCAGCCGATCCCGCCGGTTCCGGTTTTTGATGATTCGGAATTGGATGATGCGATCGCAGAAAGCCGGTATCCGGTTCCTGACCTTGCGTCTCCGGCGTCCCCTTCGGCTCCCGCATCGGTTTCGGCGGAATTCTACCCGCTTGGAAACTATGCGGCATTCTATCCGCCTGCGCTGGATCAGGCCGGAATGCAGGATGCGGCAAATCCCTATTTCGCGCAGGTCTCCCGGAATGTTCCGCAGACCGTCGGTCTGGATGGATATTCCGCTTTTTCGCCGGAACTTTCCGCAGGCGTTCCTCCGCTCCAGACGGCTTCCGTTCAGCCGCAGTACGGCAGCGCGGTATCTTCGGACCAGTTCGGGAATGTTTCCGGAGAAATGACGGTCGGTTCCGTCGTTCAGAGCGCGGAAACGGAAAATGAATCCGCCGTCAGTCCGAATCTCCTGCTCGAAATGAAGCCGGAATCGCACATTCACTACACGTGGCTCACTCCCGACAAAACGGCCGTCATGATGGTGAAGATGGTCGAAGAAGAGAATGAAGATTTTGCCCGCGGGACGGTCGGGATCGAGACATTGCGCGGGATCCTGCGTGATGTGCAGGCAAACAATCCGGGCACGACGCTGAAATTGACCGGTCTTCCCGTGATGGAAAATGACGAAATGCGTTCGAGCCAGGGTTCCATGAGTCTGGCGACGTGGCTTTCGATCCTTGGAGTCGCGCTCCTTTATATTTACTTCTTCCGGGAACTGCGCCGTCCGATCCTTGCGCTCCTCGCTCTTTTCGTCGGAATGGGGTGGAGCATGGCGTACATTTGCCTGTTTGTCGGTCACCTGAATATTTTGAGCATTTCGTTCGCCGTCATTCTGATCGGATTGGGGATCGATTTTGGGATCCACTACACGTCGCGCTATCTCCAGTGCCGCAGTGAAGGCGACGATACGAAAAATGCTTTGGTCCGTGCCGGCCGAGAGATCGGTCCCGGGATCCTGACGGGGGCACTCACGACGTCCGCCGCATTTTTCATGGCGGGAATGACGGAATTCACCGGAATTGCGGAACTCGGCATCATCGCCGGAGGCGGAGTCCTCTGCTGCTGCGCCGCCGCGTTGACGGTCCTGCCGATCTTCCTTTTCCTGATGGATCGCAATCGGGCGCAGGAAAAGATCCCGAAACCGCGAACTCTTGGAAATTTCCAGCTGCATCCCGGAGTCACTTTTGCGCTGAGCGTTTTGGTCGTCGGTGCGCTTGCCGGCGGTTTGCCGAGACTCTACTACGACTACAATCTGCTCAATCTTCAGCCTGAAGGTCTGGAAAGTGTCGAGCTGGAAATGCGTCTGATCGAAGAAAGCAAACAGAGTGTCTGGTTTGCGCTTTCCATGTCGGATGATCCGGAAGTCCTTCGGAAACGGATCGAGGAATTTGAGAAACTGGAAAGTGTCGATCATGTGGAGCAGATCGTGACGCTGATCTCGGATGAAAATCCGCTCGTTCGGCAGATCCACGATGTGCTGATTCAGACGCCGACGAATGTGGAACGTCCCTACCTGACGAAGGAGGATGCCCGGAAACTCTACCGGTGCCTTGAAACGGCGCGGCAGTGTCTGATGGGAAAAGAAAAATTTGCGCAGTACTATCAGCGGATCGAAGTGCTTCAGGCGCAGCTTTGCGAAATGAAGCTGACGGACTATTTCCGGCGCATGACGCAGTACCAGGAATCTCTGGCGCATGATCTGCTTGCGAAGTTCAATGCGCTTGAGAAAATGTCTTCGCCGGAACCGCCGTCTCTCGCCGACCTGCCGAAATCCTACGTGGATCGAATGTACGCGGAGGACGGAACGTATCTTTTGAAGATCTATGGAAAAGGCGACCTGTGGGATATGGCGAATCTGGAGAGATTCGTGAAGGATGTGCGTTCGGTGGATCCGAAAGTCACGGGCAATCCGCTCCAGACGTACGAGTGTTCGCTCCAAATGAAAAAAGGCTACCAGGAGGCGGCCGTTTACGCACTGGCGGTCGTTTTCCTGCTCCTGATGCTGGATCTTCGGAAACTTTCGGACTCGATCCTGGTCATGTGTCCGGTCTTCATCGGAATGATGTGTACTTTCGGCATCATGGGGTACCTGGATATTCCGCTCAACGCAGCGAACATGATCGTACTTCCGCTGCTTCTCGGAATCGGGATCGACGACGGCGTCCACATCATTCATGATTTCCGGAAATCGCGGCAAGGCAGTCTTTTCCGTATCGCACCGTCTACGTCGATGAGCATCATCCTGACGTCGCTGACGACGATCCTGAGCTTTGGGACCCTGATGCTCGCACAGCATCGCGGACTTCAAAGTTTAGGGATGGTTCTGGCGATCGGAACTGCGAGCTGCTGGCTTTCGTCGCTTTTAATCCTGCCTGCGATCCTGAATCTTTTCTGCCGCCGGCCGGTTTCTTCGGAAGAAGAGAGTCAGTGTCCGATGACGGATGAAAGAACGGTACGTACGGTGCGTTCTTTGGAAGACGGCACCCTGGGGCCGGTCCGTTCTCTGGGGAGTTTCTCCGTTTCCGATCCGGAATATTCCACGGTCTGCACGCCGGAGTCTGGGAGACCGACTGATGGGGCGGCGAAAATGGATGCTCTGAATGAAAACGTACAGCTTCACCGGGAGGAAGTGTCTTCATCCGCCTGGGGACGCCATTTTGATGAGGGAGAACGTTTTCAGAATCGGCGGGTCACGTGCTATACGTGGGACACAAACGGCGAAATCGTGAATTCTGCAGGAAAAGCCGCATGATTCCTTTTGAGGATTTTCTTTTTTGGGATTCCGAAGTGCATGGGATCCCGGCAGACGCCATGACTCTCTGCCGATTTTCCGGCCGACTGGATCGTGAGCGTCTGGAAAAAGCGATCCATGAGACTGCCGAACGGTCGCAGATCGGAGAACGCTGTGCGGTCTGCCGACCGAACGGAACGCTGGACTGGTCTGAAAAGGAGATTCCTGTCGGGATCCGATATTTTCACGGGGCACCGACTCCGGAGACGCTTCCGGATTCTGCGGTCTCCATTACCCGGGAACCTGGTCTTCGATTCTGGATCTACGATGAACCGGAAGAGGACCGCTTTCAGCTTTGGTTTCAGTTTCATCATTTGACGACGGACGCTCTCGGTTCTTTTCTGTTTCTGGATGAAATTTTTGAACGCTATGCGGGTACTGCGGTTTCTCATGCGGATGTGCCGGACGGAAACCGGATCGCGGCGGCATTGCGTCCTGAATTTTCCGGCGTTTTACGCAAAACGGTCTGGAAACAGCTGGGGACGGCACTGGGATCTTTGCTGTGCCGCGGGAGATTTGCGTCGGCGATGCCTCTTGAATTGCGGGAAAACGCCGCGAATGGGAAAACGCAGATCCCCGGTCTGATCTCATCCGGGAATGCTTCGGATGAGAGTGCGGAAACGGAACTCCCCGTCCTTTTCCATACGTTTTCCCGGCAGGAGACCCAGGAATTTCGTGGAACCGCCCGTGCAGAAGGCGTTTCCTTGAATGATCTGCTGCTGGCGTCTGTCTTTCGTGCCGCATGGCGTCTTCAGGAAAAATTCCCTCCAAAGACCTGGCGGAAGGCCGTCCAGATCGCGATTCCCGTCAGTCTTCGGAAACCGTCGCAGAATTTTCCGCTTCGCAATCTCGTGAGTGTCGTTTTTCTGACTGAAAATTTTCGGAATTGGCGGTCCAGATATTTTCATTCCGGGACCGTTGGCAGAAATGAGAAAAATGCGTCGGAAACGGAACAGAGCCGCCGTTTTCTTCATGAGATCCACGGACAAATGCTTCGGTCTCATGCCGAGAAACGGGCGGAACTCCTTCTGCTGGAGCTGAAGTGGCTCTGCGCTCTGCGTTTCGGGGGCGATCGCCGATGGGGAATGAAGTGGTTTCTGCGCCGGAAAACGCCGCTCGCGACGCTGGTCTTTTCGAATCTCGGCGTCCTTTTCCGGGACTCCCGACTTCCCAGAACGGAGGACGGCAGGCTTTGTGTCGGGAACCTGACGCTGGATGAGATCCAGCTGGCGTCGCCGCGGACGGTCGACGCGGCACTCACGATCGCTCTGGGAACGTATGCCGGCCGAATGACGTTTGGGATCAACCACGACTCCAAGCGTCTGACGGATGAGAGCGTGTGCCTTTTTGAGCATTTTCTGATCGGCGAAATTCAAAGAGTCTGCCGGTTGGGTGAAGTATCCGGTGAAGTATCCGGCAGGACAGAAGGAGATTGAGGAACGGGCATGGGAGACTATCCGCTTTTGGATTCGCATTTGGATCGGGAACTTCAGACCGGCTATTCTGCCGGAGAATTGACTCTGGAACCGATCGCAGAACTGCTTGCGAGACTCGGAAGTCCGCAGAAACGTTTTCCTGCTGTGCACATTACGGGAACGAAAGGAAAAGGGAGTATTGCGGCGATGCTCGCGTCCGTGCTTCAGGAAGCTGGACTGCGTGTCGGGGTCTACGCTTCGCCGCACATTCTCGCGCTTGAGGAACGGATCCGGATCGATGGAGGGTTCATTCCGAAAATGCGTTTGGCGGAGATTTTGGAAGAGAAGATCCGCCCGATCGTGGAATCGATGGAAAAAGAGGGCTGGGTGTTCAGTTTTTTTGAACTCCTGACGGCCGCGGCGTTTGCGTATTTTGCGGAAGAAAAGGTCGATTGTGCGGTCCTTGAATCTGGAATGGGAGGCCGAACGGATGCCGTGACGGTCTGCGAGCCGATCCTGACCGTCATTTCGAATATCGCGCTGGACCATACGCACCAGCTTGGCGAAACGCTGGAAGAGATCGCGTCGGAAAAAGCCGGGATCCTCAAGCCGAATGTTCCCCTGGTCGTGGGAGCCATGCCGGCAGAAGTCCGCGAAAAAGTTTACCCGGTGATCCATGGCATCGCGCAGACGCTTCAGGTTCCGGAATCTTGGGCCGGACTTCATTTTCCGGATGCCGTCCTGCCGTTTCTGGAAGTGCGGATGGCGGGAGAGCATCAACGCATGAATGCGGCCTGCGTTGGTCAGGCGGTCCGGATTTTGGGAGTCCTCGCACCGGAATGGAAGATCGAAATGCCGCATCTTTGGGAAGGTCTGAAGAAGGCGCATCTTCCCGGTCGGCTTGAGATCGTGTCTCGTGATCCGCTCACGATCCTGGATGCCGCTCACACTCCGGAGTCGATGGCGTTTGCGGTCCAGTGGCTTCAGGAAAATTTTCAGGAAATGCCGAAAGAGATCCTTTTCGCGGCTTCCCGGGACAAAAACTGGCGGAAAATACTGGAGATCCTCTGTTCTCTCAACCCCAAGCGGATCGTTTTGACGGAATTCACGCGGGATCGGTGCGTCTCGTCCGAGGAAATGGAGACGTTTTTAAAGGAGCGTGTTCCGGAGGTCTGCGCGGAGCGGGAAACTGTCCCGCAGAATGCTGTGGAACGGATCCTGAGTCTTCGAAAATGGCGGTATCTCGAGGCAGAAAGAAGCGGGAACGGAGGCAGGGAGATCCCGAGTCTGGTTTTCGTGACGGGATCTTTTTTCCTTTTGCGTGAAATCTACGGACTTTTCCGCGCGTGAAATGAAGTAAAGCGAGGATTTTTCGCAAAATTTGTCCGGCCCTATTGCCAAAATGCAAGAAACTGGTAAAATAGAGGCAGTGAATTTTTTATTTTTGAATTCCTGCGGCCTCCTGTCGCCTCATCCAGTCCCGACGGAGACCGCCAGAATCGGATTTTTTGGAACTAACGCAGATCCAGGAGAAAAAAATGGCTGAACTTTCGTTGAAAAAGAACTCTTTCCCCGGTCGTCCCGGTCCCATGTGCCTTATCGTGATGGACGGTATCGGCATTGGCAAGCAGGATGACTCCAACGCCGTTTTCGTCGCGAAAACTCCGACGCTCGACAAACTTTTCGGCGCGAAACTCTACACGCAGCTCCAGGCGCACGGTCAGGCCGTTGGTCTTCCGAGCGACGACGATATGGGGAACTCGGAGATCGGCCATAATGCGCTGGGGGCCGGACGTGTTTTCGATCAGGGAGCGAAACTGGTGAACCGTGCGCTGGAAACCGGCTCCATGTACGAGGGGGAAGTTTGGAAAAAAGCGGTCGCGCAGGTGAAAGAAAACGCGACGCTCCATTTCATTGGACTGCATTCGGACGGAAACGTTCACTCCAACACTTCCCAGCTCTACGCGATGCTGAAGCAGGCCGCAAAGGACGGCGTGGCGAAAGTGCGTCTCCACATTCTCCATGACGGCCGCGACGTCCCGGAAAAATCCGCCCTTACGTACATTGAGGCGACTGAAAATGTTCTGGCTGAAATTAACGCGCAGTATGGTTTCGACTACCGTATTGCCAGCGGCGGCGGGCGCATGATCACGACCATGGACCGCTACGAAGCGGACTGGACGATCGTGGAACGCGGCTGGAAAGCGCACGTGCTTGGCGATGCCCGCAAATTCGCGTCCGCAAAAGAGGCCGTCGAGACCATGTACGCCGAAGATGAAAAAGCGGTGGACCAGTACCTTGAATCCTTCGTCGTCGCTGACGCAGACGGTCAGCCGATCGGAACGATCCAGGACGGCGATTCCGTCGTCTTCTTCAACTTCCGCGGTGACCGCGCGATCGAGATCTCCCAGGCATTCGAAGGCGGCGCCGATTTCGATAAATTTGACCGTGTCCGCGTTCCGAACGTTTTCTACGCCGGCATCATGCAGTACGACGGCGATCTGAAACTCCCGAAAAACTTCCTCGTCGCCCCGCCGGTGATCGACCGTACGTTCTGCGAGTACCTCTGCGCGGAAAAGGTCTCGATGTTCGCCATCAGCGAAACGCAGAAATTCGGGCACGTCACGTACTTCTGGAACGGAAACCGCTCCGGATACATCAACGCGCAGTGCGAGGACTACGAAGAGATCCCGTCTGACCGCATCGAATTCGACAAAGCGCCGCTGATGAAAGCGGAAGAGATCACGGCTTGGGTCGAAGGTGCGCTTGCGTCCGGAAAATTCAAGTTCGGGCGTCTGAATCTGGCGAACGGCGACATGGTCGGACACACGGGGAACATGGAAGCGACGATCAAGGCCGTCGAAAAGGTCGATGAATGCGTCGGCCGGATCCTTGCGGTCATCGAAAAGCTCAACGGTATCGTCGTCGTGACGGCAGACCACGGCAACGCGGACCAGATGTGGACCGAGAAAAAAGGCGTCCGCACGGCACGCACGGCACACACGCTCAATCCGGTCCCGCTCTGCATTTTCGACCCCGGATACCAGGGCGAATACGAAATGGCGGACGTTGAGAAACCCGGTCTGGCGAACGTCGCGGCGACGGTCCTGAATCTCCTTGGCTACGAAGCTCCGGAAGATTACTGCGCCTCGCTGGTGAAATTCAACTGAATCTTTAAGGAATCTCCCGGATGGCAGGGATGCCGACTGGGGGAGCCAGACAGGAGATGAACGGCCTGTCTGAACGCGTTTTCCGGGAGTGTGTGTCTTGAAAGCACGCATTTCCCGGAGTTTCTTCCATGATGTTTTGTGCACGATACGGAATATTTTTGAGCGCGATGCGGAAGGGCTGCTTTTCGTCTCGCATTCTGTTTTCCTCTTTTTTTCAGGATTCCTCCCCATGAAAAAGTTCATTCCGATTTTGATGTTTCTGGCCATTTTTCAGTTGGCGGCCGGCGTGTCTGCTGAAATTTCCGGAAATGCCGAAACCGAAAACGGCGTGCCTCAAATTTTGGAGACTTTGACCGGTCCGGATGTTTTCTTTGATCCGGATGCGGAGCTGAGTTCTTCATTTCTGGATTTTCGGAACGTGCGTTCCACGAGTCGGGATCCGTTTCGCGAGGGAGTCCTGACGCTGCCGTTCGCATCGGAGCCGAAGACTGCGCGAGTCTGTTTCGATGCGCCGCTTGAGCTGGATGCGTCGGGAGCCGGACTCTTTTTTCTGGATCTGGAGTGTCCGCATCCAGAGGCGCTTGGTCCGATCATTTTCTATTTTGCGAGCGGAGACGGCTGGTATTCCATGGCGGGGAGAGTGGAGAAGAAATCGCCGACGGAATTGCGGTGCGTTTTTTCGACGGATTCTGCCCGGATCGAGGGAGAGCCTGCCGGCCTGCAGAACGTAAAGGGGGTTCGGATCGCATTTTATGCTGGGAAACCGGTAGATCAGCAGGTGACGCTGAAATCGTTTCGGAGCCGAAAGAACGATGCATGGATCCTGCGTCAGGAACCGGAGAATGATCCTGGATCTGCGCGGTACGTGACGCAGTTTGGTACGCTTTTGCGCGGAATGGGGATGGTGCCCGGCATCGTGAATGAAGCGGAGCTGACGGAGGAATTTTTGAAGCGGGTGCCGGTGCTCGTTCTTCCGCTCACGGCAAAAATGGAGTCGAGGACGGTGGAGCTGCTTTCGCGTTACGCGGAAAACGGCGGGTTCCTGATCGTCTGCTACAGTGCGCCGAAGGAACTTTTGGAAACGCTGGGGTTTCGGAGTGTCGGGTACGTCCGGACACGCGATCATGGACTGGAAGTTGCGGGAATGGCGGTCGATGCCGATTTTCAGAAATTCCTTGGCGGTCCTGTGCCGGAGTTTCTGCCGCAGGCGTCCTGGAATTTCCAGATCGGAGAGATCTTTCCGAATATTGCGGATCCGCAGCTCGCCAAACTGGAAAATGCTCCGAGGGCCGCTGCGTATTGGAGTCTGAAAAATGGCGAACGGACACCGTATCCTGCTCTGCTCTGGAGCGGGCGCGGTCTGTGGATCACGCATGTGCTTCTGGCGAATGGCGGGATCCGCGAGAAACAGGAACTCCTCGCGTCTCTCCTGAACCCGCACTATCCGCAGCTTTTGAGCCGGATACTGCGCGAAAAATGGCGGACTCTCCTTCAGGTCGGGATCGGACCGCAGGATGATTTTCAGCAGAAATACCGCACCGCCGCTTCCCGGGAACTGGAAAAGCTCGCGGAAGAGGGATTCTCGCCGGAGAGGATCCGCACGATGATTTTTGAAAAAGCGGACGCGGAGTCTGGTTTTCGGCTTTCCGAGGTTCTGGATGAGAGGATCCAGGAAGCCCGGACGGAATTTTGTGCGGCACAGAAACCGACGGCAAATGAACGGCGTTTCATCTGGGAGCACAGCGGGTTTGGAACGTATCCCGGCGACTGGGACGCGACGATGAAAGAGCTGGCGGAGGCAGGATTCACGGCAATTTTGGCGAATCAGGCCTGGGGAGGGGAAGCGCGGTACGAGAGTACGCTTTTGCCGGTTTCTCCCAAAGTGGCGCAGTATGGCGATTCCATTGCGGACGCCGTGAAGGCCGGGAAGAAATACGGAGTGGAAGTGCACGTCTGGAAAGTCAACTTCAACTGCTCGAATGCGCCGAAGGAATTTCTTGAAAAAATGCACGCGGAAGGCCGTCTTCTGTGCGGCAGGGACGGCGTGGAAGAACCCTGGCTCTGTCCGTCGGATCCGCGAAATCAGCAGCTTGAGGTCGATTCTTTCTGCGAGATCGTCCGGAAATACGGCGTAGACGGGATCCACTTCGACTACATTCGGTTTCCTGGTTCCAATTCCTGTTTCTGTGAGGGATGCCGCGGGCGTTTCTGCACGTTCTGGCAGGAGGAAAAGGGAACGGAATTGACGGATTGGCCGCGCTGTACGCTCCGCGGTGAGGTTCGGGAACTCTGGCAGGAATGGCGTCGGGCGCAGATCGCCGAGGTCGTCTCCGGAACGTACTCCGCCGTGAAGAAGATCCGGCCGGAAGTGGAAGTTTCTGCCGCCGTGTTCCGCGACTATCCCAACTGTGCGGATTCTGTGGGGCAGGATTGGGTCCAGTGGGCGAAGAACGGCTGGCTGGATTTCGTTTGCCCGATGAACTACACGAACAGTGCGGAACGTTTCCTTTTCATGACCAGTTCGCAGAAGGAAGCACTGGACGCGGCCGTTCCGATGTATCCGGGGATCGGGATCAGTTCGTCCAGTTCCCGTTTGACTCCGGATCAGTGCGTCATCCAGATCCGGGCGGCGCGGGAACTGGGAATGCCGGGGTGGACGCTCTTTGCGCTGACTCCCAGAAATGCGGAACTTCACTTTCCGTTCCTGAAAATGGGAGTGACGGCAGATGTGGAAAATAAAAAGGCCGGGAGTAAGGAAAATGAAAATACTGGGAAACTGGAAAAATAAAAGAAACTTCCGAACGTTCGGAATGGCGGGAGCCGGCCGATTTTGGGGGAGCCTGGGCTGGTTTCTCGTGCTTGCTTTGAGCGTATGCGGGAACACGGAGGCGCGGGGGCAGATTTTTCCCGGGCAGGATGTTCGGAAAAACGAGCAGACGATCGGCGGACTGATGTTCTGGCAGGATCTGCTTTTTCTGCAGGAATGGCACATTCAGCGTTCGTGCCTCACCGGGGATTTCCGTCTTCTGGATCCGCACGCGGTCTGCCGGGCGTCCGGGAGCCGGGAGTTTTGCGAACGAGTGCTCGAGGAGTACCGCCAGGAATTGGGGATCCCCCCATTTTCAGGTAGGGTCCTAGTCCTGATGCATGGGCTGTTCTCCGGGTCGGTCCATTTGGAAAATATGGCGATCTGGTTTCGGCAGAAAGGGGAGTATTCGGCAGTTCTGAACCTTGCGTGTGCGTCGTCTTTCATGACGGTCCACGAAAGCACGGAGTACCTGGCCGCGATCCTGGCGGGACTGAAAGGGGCGGAGCGGATCGATTTCGTCGGCCACAGTCTCGGGAGCATCATCCTCCGGAACTATCTGGGGAAGTATGCTGAAGAGAACGGCATTTTCGAGAAACTTCCGATCGGAAGATTCGTGCAGCTCTGCCCGCCGAATCAGGGCGCGGAGACCGCGAGGATCCATCAGGAGGGAATGACCGGGACTTTCGTGAAGGCTCTGGCGGACCTTGCGCTCAACGGACACGAGATGAAGGAACAGTTCGGGGTCCCGAAGTGCGAATTTGCGGTCATCGCGGGAACGCACCCGGACTACGTGTACTATGGAGAGGAGACGGATTCTGTCCTGACGGTCTCCACGACTCGGCTGGACGGCGCGAAGTGCTGGAAAAAACTGAACGGAACGCACATGGAGATCCCCAATTCCATCGAAACCTTTGAGAATATCAGAAAATTTTTGAATGAAGGGACCTTTCTTGAAGAAAATGCCGGCTCCCCCCCTTGAAAAATTTGTTTGCCGTGATATAATCAGGCGTAATCATTGAGGGAAACCCTGATGAAACCCATGCACCCATGGCTCAATTGGATAGCGCATCGGTCTACGGAACCGAAGGTTACAGGTTCGAACCCTGTTGGGTGTACTCAAACTTCTTTTTAGAAAGTTTGTTTTTTTCATCTTTTTTCCCTTTTGCACCCATGGCTCAATTGGATAGCGCATCGGTCTACGGAACCGAAGGTTACAGGTTCGAACCCTGTTGGGTGTATTCAGGCTGGTTTTTCGACCAGCCTTTTTTATTTCTTGAAATTTTTCTCGAAAGACTATTGACAAGGTAGAGAATTGTGGTATAATATCTGAAAATAAAGAAACCGTTGATGCGGAGATAAAGCTGTTCATGGCTTCACAGAGAGTTCGGGATGGTGAGAGCCGGATGGATTACGGATCGGAATAATGGGCTCCTGAGGGCGAGGGGAAAGTTCTTTACGGAATCAGTATCTGAGACGCGACTCCTGCGTTAGTGGAGAGGAGTGTGATGGCACTCTGCAGAGAGGGCTTCTGCTTGAGCAGAGCCAAACAAGGTGGCACCGCAGGTTATACCTGTCCTTGAGTTATTCGAGGACAGGTTTTTTGTTTTACATGCAGGAAATATCCTGTGCATTCGCGGAGCTGAAAC
>CAZRGJ010000012.1:0-22024 GCA_964599445.1 uncultured Planctomycetaceae bacterium
CGGCAGTGCGTCTGGCGCAGGAGATCGACAATTTCACCGAATCCCTCAATATGGAATCCAATCTCTACGGCAATCTGGAACTGATGGAGTTCGAGATGCTCGAAGGTGCGCGCGGCGTCGGAAAGCGCATCCGCGATCTCGGTTTTCCGTCCAACGTCCGGATCGGCGCGATCTCCAGAGACCGGACTCCCTTCATCCCCGCGGCAGACGACGTTCTGAAGGTCAACGACAAGATCGCCGTCTTCGGCATCTACGAGGACCTTCTGAAAGTCTGCAAAAGCCTGGGCGGAAAACTCCCGCAGAAGAAAACCATCGTCATCGCGGGCGGCGGAGAGACCGGGCTGCATCTGGCGCAGATCCTCCAGAAACGCCATAAGATCCGCATTCTGGAATCGGACCGCGAACGCTGCGAGGACCTGGCTGAGATCCTCGGAAGGTCAGCGGAAGTCATCAACATCGACCTGCACGACAGGATCGATATGGAAGAGGAACACATTGGCCGCGCCGACGTCTTCGTGGCCTGTACCGGCGATGATGAAAACAATCTGATCGGGTGCGTTGAAGCCAAAGAAATGGGCGTGCGCAAAACGTGCTGCGTCATCAGCCGCGTGAATTACGGAGAAGTCATCAAAAACAAACTCGGCATCGATTTCTGGACCAGCCCGAACGAAACGACGGCACGCCGGGTCATGAATTTCCTTCAGCACGGTGCCGTCATTTCCCGCGATACAATCTTCCGAAGCCAGATCCAGCTTCTTGAGATCGAAGTGCAGCCCAACTCGCCGATCTCGAAAGTCCCGCTCCGAAAAGCAGAGCTTCCGCCCCAGTGCATCATCCTCGGCGCGACACGGAAACGCGGTCGAACCAACGAAGTGCCGGGCGCGGATTTCCGATTTGAGCCGGGCGACATTGCGCTCATCGTCACGACGCTCACCGGTGCGGATGAAGTAACGGAACGTTTCGAGGAATCCATTTGACCGGAACGCCTTCGGAAACGCCTGCCTGTTCTGCGGCCAAGATCTCGATGCAAACCGGCCAGACAAATGGCCGGATGGATCTTAAATTTTACGAAATGAACACCGCCCACGTCTGAATTGCCCCCTCTGAAAATCAAAAAAAACAAAAATCTTATCTTATTGATACTTTTTTATCAAAATATTCCCACACTCCCCATTGACAGAAAAATACAATCTGATATACTTTTATCGTTAATTGATTATCGATACTTATTTGTCGAAAATATTTTTTCTTAAACGCCTGAAATATGGGAGAGAACAGAATGGCCGAGGACGTGAAAAATGAAGCGGAAAAAGGGGAAACGGCAGCCCGTCAGAGTATCTCCAAACCGAAAATCGTGATCTGCATCGGGAGTTCATGTTTTTCCCGCGGAAATTCCAAAAATGTTGACGTCGCGGAAAAATTCATGCAGGAACACGGTCTCGAAGATGAAGTGGATCTTGAGATCAGCGGCGGTCTGTGCGCGGGGAAATGTGCGGATGGTCCCAATGTGATCGTTGACGGTCAGATCTTCCATCACGTGGATGCGGGCGTGATGCTCGACATTCTGAATCAGCGGTTTCCGAAAGAAAGCTGAGTGCACGTTTCGGCGCGGCGGCATATCTCCGGCCGATTTTGAGAGAGTAAAAAATTTTCGAGACAGGGAAAATTCCGGAGGGTAAAATGAATCGTCAATTTCCGGTCTTCACGACAGAAAATGAATGCCAGGACTGCTATCGGTGCGTCCGGTACTGTTTCACGAAAGCGATCCGGATCGTGAACGCGCGTGCGCAGGTCATTCCGGAACTTTGTGTTTCGTGCGGAGAGTGCGTTCGAGTCTGTCCGGCACACGCGAAAAAGATCCGCACCGATCTCGCGCGTCTGAACCAGTTTCTAGCTCAGGGAGAACGGGTCTTTGCGTCGGTCGCGCCGAGTTTTCCGGGGTATTTTCCGGGAGTTTCCATCCGAAAGCTCGCCGGAGCACTCAAGGCTCTGGGATTTTCCGGAACGAGCGAGACGGCACTCGGAGCGCAGGCGGTCAGCTCGGCGACGGGAGAATTTCTCGCAAAAAGCAGAAACGGCGTTTACGTTTCCAGCGCGTGTCCGGCTGCCGTGGAGTACGTCCGGAAGTATTTGCCGCAATGGAGCGAAAACATCGTGCCTCTGGATTCACCGGTACTCTGCCACTGCAAAATGCTGCGCAGGGAGTTCGGAGACACCATACGGACGGTCTTCATTGGTCCGTGCGCCGCGAAGAAAAACGAGGCGGATGAACATCCGTCCGTCCTGAATCTCGCCATCACGTTTCCGTCGCTGGAGAAACTGATGGCGGCGCGCGGGATCCGATTTGAGGACGTTGAGGAGGAAGACCCGGTCCTCGGTGAAGCGGAAGAAGGACGTCTTTACTCGCTGGAAGGCGGGATGAACGACACGCTGCGCGATACGGTGAGGAAAGAACTTTCCGACGTCCGCTTCATGGCCGTCTCCGGGCTGGAGCGTCTCGCGTCATTTCTTCCGAAAAAGGGGCCGCAGGCGGTCTCAGAGAGCAAGATCTTTCTGGAAGCACTCGCGTGCCGAAACGGGTGCGTCAGCGGTCCGGTCATGGGAGCCGGTTCTGCTTCGGCGGAAGTCGTTTCCGTCACGGACCGGATGAGTGCACGGCGATCCAGCCTCGGGAGGCCGGTACTGGTGGACATTCGCAGAGATTACGCGCCGCAGAAGGTGGAAGTTTTGGAACCTGCGGAAGAAGAGATCCGGAAAGTGCTCCTGAGTGTCGGGAAGTTTTCGCGTGAAGATGAAGTAAACTGCGGCGCGTGCGGATACGATTCGTGCCGGGAATTCGCAAAAGCACTTCTTTCCGGGAAGGCCGAGGCTCCGATGTGCCATACGTACCTGCGGAAGAATTTTGAACGGACGAGCAACGCGCTGATCCGGTACATTCCGGCAGGCGTGGTCCTGGTGAATGAACTGCTCCAGATCGTTGAGAGCAATCGGCATTTCGCGGAGCTTCTGGACGCGGAAACGCTGGAGATCTTCAACACGCTTGGGAATCTCGACTCGATCCCCGTCAGTAATCTTCTGCCGTTCTGGGATCTTTTCGAGAGCGTTCTGGAAAACGGCGGCGAGATCGAGAAATTCAATCAGCCGCTGGGCCGGAAGATCGTGAACGTGAGCGTTTTCTCCATCGCTCCGGGAAAAACGGCAGGGGCAGTCATTCAGGACGTCACGAAAACAGAGCTTCAGCGCGAACAGATCGCGGCGAAGGCAAAGGAAGTCATTCGGAAAAACGTCCTGACGGTCCAGCAGGTCGCGCGGCTTTTCGGCGAGCACATCGCAGAAACGGAGATCCTGCTGGAAGAGATCGCGGGGACCTACTTTGGAAAACGGGAGGAATGAGCGATGGCGGTAGGCGATCTTTTTGTTGAAATGGAGTGCCGGCAATTCACTAAAAGCGGACAGAATGCGTGCGGAGACGACTACCAGCTCCTGACGCTCGAAAAGGAGAACCGGAGCATCGCGGTCCTTTCCGACGGACTGGGAAGCGGGATCAAGGCGCATATTCTCGCGAACATGACGACGACCATGGGACTCCATTTTCTCAAATCCAACGTGGACATTCTGCGTTCCGTCGAGACGATCATGGACACGCTGCCGATTTGCGAAGTGCGTAAAATCAGTTACGCGACGTTTTCCATGGCGGATCTGCGTCTCGGAGGGATCACGCGGATCATCGAAATGGGGAATCCGCAGTACATTCAGCTGCGCGGCACGACGGAAGTCCCGGCGATGAAGCACACGCGGATCGTTTCCCAACGCTGGCCGGACCGGGAAGTGGACTGCTTTGAGACCCGCATGGAACCGGGCGACCGGCTCATTCTCTGCTCGGACGGAGTCACTCAGGCCGGACTGGGACAGAAAAAATTCAAATTCGGCTGGCGACGCAGCGGAGAACTGGAATTCATCCAGAAACTGATCGCGCGAGATCCGGAGATCTCGGCAAAAGACCTGGCGTACTCCGTCGCGTTTCAGGCACTTTCGATCACGCCGGGGAAATGCCTGGACGACATCAGCTGCCTGGTCATTTACCTTCGCAGACCGCGGGTACTCCGGATCCTCACCGGGCCGCCGTTCCATAAAGAGCACGACCGGGAATTTGCGCAGCTCGGCGTGAGCGGAGCGAACGACGTGATCGTCTGCGGAGGCACGACGGCGTCGATCCTGGAACGCGAACTTCAGAAAAAGACCGAGATCGACCTTCACCTCGTCAAGGCAAGCGGAGACCTTCCCCCGCCGGGAAACATGCCGGGAGTGGGACTCGTGACGGAGGGGATCCTCACGCTTTCACGGGTCTGCTCACTGCTGGAATCCGGACAGACGGAAAACGCGCCGATGGCTGCCCGTGCGATCTTGAACCGAATGCATGAAAATGACGTCATTGAGTTCATCGTCGGAACGAAAGTCAACGAAGCGCATCAGGACCCCAATCTGCCGATGGAGCTGGAGCTGCGAAGAAACATCGTGAAGCGTCTGACGGCCGTGCTGGAGACACGCTGCAGGAAAAAAGTCGTCGTGCGGTACTTTTAGCGGTCATGGCAGCCGGAAAATCATGGCGAAAATCGCAAAATCGAGGCCAGACCGTCAAATCATCGTGCGGGCATTAAAGCATCGGCGACCGTCAAATCACCGTACGGACCTCCGGACAGGCAAACTGGAAATCGTTTTTTTTGAATCTGCACCGCGGCGTGAACTGCATACCGCGGTCCCTGAAAATCAAAGGAGAGAGTGAAATCATGGAAAAGATCCGTCTTGAGATCTGCTGCGGAACGACCTGCTTCATGCTGGGTGCGGACAAACTGATGCGCATGGAAACGCTGCTTCCGGAAGAATTTCGGGAGCGGGTCGAGATCACGGGCGTTCCGTGTCTGAACGTCTGCATGGAGGAGAGCATCTGCCGTGCGCCGTTTGTGCGGATCAACGGAGTGCCTCATGCACAGGCGACGGTCGAGTCGGTTTTTGAGGAGATCCGGAAGCTCCTTGAGAAAGAAGAAAGGGAGGACGGCGAATGATCAGCGGTGCGGAATATATGCGGCGCGAGCTGATGATCCGGCTCGTGCGTCTCTTCGACCAGGGAAAACTGGATGAAGAACTGGATCGGATCCCGATCAGAGTCCGTCCCAAAGACGGCGAAGCCAGCCGATGCTGCGTCTACCATGACCGGGCGGTTTTGAAGTACCGGCTCATGGCGCTTTTGGGGATGCGCTGCGAGGAGGAAACAGACGAAGCCAAAACACTCGCAGGGTACTTTCAGGACGCCGACGCGCGGGAAAAAGCCCCCGGATCCCCTCCGCTGACGGTCTGCACGGCGGGATGTTCCGGCTGTCCGGATAATTCGTACGTCGTGACGGGAAACTGCCGCGGATGCTTCGCCAGACCGTGCGTCTTCAACTGTCCGAAAAACGCCATTTCCGTCGTGAATCAGGTCTCGCAGATCGACTACACGAAGTGCATCAAATGCGGAAAGTGCATGAATGTCTGCCCCTTCCACGCCATCGTCAAGACGACGGTCCCGTGCGAGGACGCCTGCCCGGTGGGAGCGATCCGGAAAAACGCACAGGGACGAGCGGAGATCAATTTCGAAAAGTGCATTTTCTGCGGGAAATGTTTCCGTGCATGCCCATTCAGCGCGATCATGGAACGCTCGCAGCTCCTGGATGTTCTGAATGTCCTGAAGCGGAAACCGGCACGCGTCGCGGCAGTCGTCGCGCCGTCCGCCTACTCGCAGTTTCCCGGCACGATCGAGCAGCTTTTCACCGCGATCAGTAAACTCGGATTCGACGACGTCGTGGAAGCGGCTCTCGGCGCAGAATTGACGTCGGCAAATGAAGCGCAGGAATTCCTCGAGAAAATGTCCGGCGGTCAGCGTCTCATGACCACTTCGTGCTGCCCGGCGTACGTGGAGCTGGTGAAACGCCACTTTCCGGATTTCCTTCAGTACGTTTCGCACACGCCAAGTCCCATGAAATACGCGGCCCAGCTCGTTCGCGAAAAGGATCCGGACACGATCGTCGTCTTCGTTGGACCGTGCATCGCGAAACGGCACGAAGCGGAGGAAAGCGAATTGGTGGATTACGTCCTGACGTTTGAGGAGCTTGGCTCGATGATGGCCGGCCGACAGATCGACGTGATCTCGCAGGAACCCTGGACGCTCCAGACTCCGGCGGGAGAAAACGCACGGAACTTCGCGAAAAGCTGCGGCGTGACCGAGTCGGTCCTTGCGGACATGACGCGGCCGAAGTACGGAACATCCGGTGAAGGCAGTGAATGCTGCGAAAGCGGGCTATGCGATGAAAACGGAACGTGCGGCGAAAATTTCGAGCTGAAAGCGAAGTTCATCAACGGGATCGACCGAAAAACGCTCGCCCAGCTGAAACTTTTGGCGATGGGAAAAGATCCCGCGAATTTCCTTGAAGTCATGGCGTGCCCCGGCGGGTGCGTCAACGGACCGTGTTCGCTGCACGTGAAGTGAAGCAGACCCAAAGAGGGATCCGGGTACCGTTTTTTGGCGACTCCGGCAGATCCCCCAAAACTCCGACTCGGGAGGCGGGAAGATCCCCCTCCCGTTTTTCTCCATCTCTGTTTTCCCGCCCCTTGACCTTTTCCTCTCCTCTGGTAAAATGGGATCAGTGTGAATTTGACCGTCTTTTTCTGTGCCCAATGACGAAGGGCCTTCCATGACTTCCGAGAAAAAACGCGTTCAGGTCTTTGCCGGACGCAGAGCGGGTTGGAAATTCCTCGTTTTTTGCCTCTCCAGTCTGCTTTACTCCGGTCTCGCTCTGATTCTGACGGTCTGGCTTTTCGGCATTCCTCTTCTGGCGACGGCGATCCTGGGGCTGGCGGTCTGGTTTTCCATTCTTTTTTTCGGACTTCAATTCCGCGGTCTGCGCAAGTTGGGTTGGAGCCGGTACCTTCTTCTCTGGTTCTTCTTTCCGGGAGGTCCGGTACTTCTGCAGTTCGCGATGCTTTACGCGAAGGAAAATCCAAACGCAAATGGTGAAGAAAGTCTCTCAAATTTCGTCCCATTCTGGAAAGATCCTCTTCACGGCATTGCGCTGCTTGCGGTCCTGCCGCTGATTTTCGCGCAGCTGACGGTTTTTCTTCCGGTCAAGGTCACGGAGGAGAGTCACTTCGTCACCCAACCACTGGCGCAAGATGGATCGGCGGACTATTTCCAGGCCGCCATGGAACCGTACCAAAAAGAGCTGGAAGACCCGGAAAACGGAGCCAGGATCATCGCCGAGGCCCTCGGTTCTTCCCTTTTCCAGATCACGTGGCCGGAAGAGGAGGAATTTTCGCCCAACTGGCTGGCCGTCTGCGAAACTTTTAGACTGGATCCAAATCTTGAGCCGGAATTTTCGATCAGAGAACTGAGGGACATTTTTGACGGATCCTATCCGGACGGCGACATTTTGGATGAAGGACCAGCCACTCTTCTGAAAGAGTGGACGCTCCGGAATGACGCGTTTCTGAACCGGATCGCAGAGGCCGCGGAGAAGCCGTCCCTAACGTTTCCCTGCGCGGAATGGAAACGCTCTTCGCATTGGTTCCCATTCAGTCTTCATCAAAACCTCGGGAATCTTTCGGACGCGTTTGCCTGCCGGGCGAAACTTTCCCTGAAAGCTGGCGACTCCGAAAAAGCCGTCCGGGATATTCTGACGCTTTTCCGCCTCTCGCGCAAACTGCGCCTCGTGCCGGCATATGCTCTCGGATTCACTCATTGGCGGGAAGAAAACGCACAGCACTGTCTTCATGAAGCCATTCTTTCCGACTCCGTTTCACTCGAACAGCTGGAACGCATCCGGATGGAAATAGAGCGGCTTACGCTGAAATTGTGATTTCAGGACCGCTTCCGGATCGAGTTCCTCCAGCACTACTGGCTCATTCAGAAATTTCTGCACGACCCCGTAAAATTTCAGGAAGAAGAGGATGGCCGCTCACTGCCGCTGTTCGTCAGGTATTTTCCTGGGAAATTTCCCCAAATTGACGAAAACGCATTCCGAAAGACGGTTTCCAAGTCCCTCATCCCCCTTTGGGAACTCGTTCAGATCCAAGATCCTCTGCAGCGTGCGGAAAGGCTGAAGGAACTGGAAAAGGAACTGGAATATGGATTCCCCACCTCGAAACGCTCTGCATTTTGGGAAACTTTCACGGCCAACGGACGCAGTGAGAGTACGGCTCATGCATTTGACTGGTTCTTCGCCACGATCAGCACATTCCACCAGATCGCCATCCAGCTGGAAACGGAAGAGCGGCTGATGCACATCGCACTTGAGATCGGGATCTTCAGCGAAAGAACGCACACTGGCCAAAAGAACTGGCGGAACTGGGACTTCCTGCCGAACTCCTGACGGACCCATTCACGGGAAAGCAGACGCTCACGTACCGGCGGAATGAAGAAAAAGAAGAAGCCGGCCAATTCCCCTGGGTCCTTTACTCGTGGGGCAGAAACCGGACAGATGAAGGCGGGAAAGCGAAGATCATCTACGAAGAAGGCCCCGTCGGCGGGGAGGAGATCTCAACGGACGGCGAGATGGAAGAAGACGCTGAAAACGATTTCCCCCAATGGAAGGAGGAAAACACGGGAGACGCAGTCTGGGGAGCGGAAAACCCGCTCGCCTGAAATACGGCGCACGATACGACACTTTTCAGGGGAAATTCCATCCCTCCCCCTTGACGCGGATCCCCCCATCTGCTATAATAGTGAAGTATGGGGTCTTTCCCGACCTGCCTGAAAATTTCCCAACCTTAACTTTAATTTAAAGGAGAAATCGATGCTTCACCGTCGAAACTTCCTGAAAGACGCTGCCGTTCTGACCGCGGCCGCAACTGCCATCCCGCTTTCCAATGAAATGAAACCCGTCTGGGCACAGGCTCCGAGTGACCGTCTGCGCATGGGGTGCATCGGCGTCGGAAGCATGGGACGCGGCGACGCTCACGGATTCAACGGCCTGTGCGACATCGTCGCGATCTGCGACCTTGACGAAGACTACGGTCTTGCCCGTACGATCAACTCGGGTCTCGGAAAACGTGATGCGAACGGCCAGGTCATCAAGCCGGATACGTACAAAGACTACCGCCGTGTTCTGGAACGCGACGACATTGACGTCGTGACCGTCGTGACGCCGGATCACTGGCACGTGAAGATCGCGATCGAAGCACTTCAGGCCGGAAAACACGTTTTCTGCCAGAAACCGCTCACCCTCACGCTCGAAGAGAACAAGCTCATCCGCAAAGCGTGCGATCGTTACGGCAAGACCTTCCAGGTCGGCACCCAGCAGCGAAGCCAGCGCGATCAGTTCATGAAAGCGGCCCTCATGGTCCGCGCGGGTCTTCTCGGCGAGATCCAAAAGATCACGTGCGACATCGGCGGCAGCCCCACGTCCGGCGACATTCCGAAGATGGATCCCCCGGCGAACTTCGACTGGAACACGTACCTCGGTCAGGCTCCGTACACCGACTTCCTCGGTCAGGGCGACTTCCTGAGCAAAAACAATCGCGACAACCGCTTCGGTCGGACGCGCTGCCATTACGAATTCCGCTGGTGGTATGAATACTCCGGCGGTAAATTCACCGACTGGGGCGCACACCACATCGACTGCGCACTGTGGTCCGTGGATATGCTTAAGGACGGCATGGGTCCGACGAGCATCAATCCGATCGTCGCCGAGCATCCGGTTCCGTTCAAAGACGGCTACCCGACCGTCACGAACCGCTACAATACGTCGCACAATTTCGACATTCAGCTCATGTTCCCGAACGGCATGGAAATGCGCGTCGTGAGCCATTCTCCGGACGGAAACGGCATCCTCTTCGAAGGCACGAAAGGCAAGATGCACGTCAGCCGCGGCCGCATCAAAGGCAAGCCGATCGAAGAACTCGCGCCCGATGCGTTCTCCCAGGCGGATTTCGACGGTCTGTACAATGGGAAGCCGTTCGAAGGCCACAAGAACAACTTCATCCGCTGCATCCGCGAAGGCGGCAAGCCGGTTTCGGATGTCTGGTCCCACGTCAAAGCCATGAACTGCTGCCATCTGAGCGGTATCGCCGCGCGTCTCGGCCGCAAGATCGAATGGGATCCGGTGAAGGAAGAGATCATCAACGACGCCCACGCCGCGACGTTCGCCGCCCGTGAACAGCGTAAAGGCTTCGAGATCCCCCGTGATTTCTAAAATGGCCGGAATGAACTCCTGATTTTCCATCAGCAAAAGCGGTACTTTCAGTGCCGCTTTTGTTTTTGTCCCGCCCCGCGGACATTCTTCACTTCGTTTGAGATTTCCTCTTCTTCACCGTTTCCCCCCCTTGACATTTGAGGCTCCTTGCGCTAAAATCTGAAAAAGAGGCAGCATTTGCCCTTTAGTTTAGACTGTCCTCTCATTCAGAGCCACTCACACGAAACCCGCACGAGCTAAAAATGCGTTTCCCGTATACCAAAAGATGCCGTTCCTCTCATGCAGGATCTCAGCCCGCGTCCGGCAGTATTCCGCATCCGGGCCTGATCTTCTTCGCCGTCTTCATCTTTTCGTGCCTCTGCGCCGATTCTCTGAATGCCGCCGACTTCCGGGAAAAAGCACTCGATGAAGCAGAAAAAGCACAAATCGAAACCCTCATTTCCCGACTCGGTTCCACATCCAGCCGAACTCGTGAAGACGCCGGCCGTCAGCTTCTTCAGTACGGCAGCTCGGCCGTTCCGCTCCTGGAGGAAGCTCGAAATCATGAAGATTTCACGATCGCAGAATCTGCGGACTTTTACCTTCAGATGCTCCAAAACGGAATGCACCGCGCAGGCGATCCGCCTCGTGTCGCGGAACTTCTGAAACAATACGAAAGCAGTCGGCTGAAACATCTGCGTCTTCGGCCGATCTACGCGCTGACGTACCTCCCGGAAGAACTCGCCCTCACGCCGCTCCTCCGGATCACCCTTCAGGAAAAAGATCCCCATCTTTCCCGGCTTGCGGCCCTCGGAACCTACCGGGCACTTCCGGGCAAACGGGAACTCCCGAAGTTTCCGACCCTTTTTCCGGAAGAAAGACCGTACCCGGCCCCCCACTTCTGGGAAACCGAAAATCAGAAAGCCGAACAGAGCCGGAAAGCTTTCATTCCCGAGATCCGGCAGTACCTTCTCACAGAATCGGCCCACACTTCCGGAAAACAGCTTCTGCTCGCGCTGCTTGACCTGGAAGAAGCTCTCGATCCGGCAATTCATCAAACCGCAGACTCCATTTCCGCCCCCAACAATCCGGAATCTAATGCGGACACTTCCCGGCAGGAAATCGACCCGGCCGCAGAGAAACTCCGTGTATTTCGAGACCGCTTTCTTGATCCTGCCGCCGGAAAATCGGATCCGATGGATCTTCTTTTCATGCGGGAACTAGATCTGACCCTCTGCGGTGTCCTTTACCAGGCCGGCAAACCGGAAATGGCGGACGAATTTTTTCAAAACATCTTCCGGAGAAAAGAGTATTCCCTCCGGGAGAACCCCCTCCCCTCCATGGAAATGCACAAGAATCTCGTGAGCCTGTTTTTCCGGCAGGCCCAGCTCATTCTGCATGAGGGACACACGGAGTGGAGCATCCATCTCCTTGATTCGCTTTTCAGAGACATGGAAATGCGCGAAAAAAACGACTTCTCGCCCTCTCTGATCTCGATCTGGAAAAGCCTCGGGGAATACGACGCCGCGATCGCACTGTGCCGTGACGTTCGGCATTTTTCGTTCCTGAGCAAAGGTTCGGAATCCCAAAAGAATGTGGACCAGATGGCCGACGTGCTTGTTTCGCTCTATTCCCTCAAAGATATTCAGGAACAAAAATACGCCGACGCCGGGAACCGTCTGGAAAACTATCTTAAAAAAACGCCCATGGAAAAGCTGGACATCGACCTCCTCATCCTTGCGCGGCAACTCGCCCAATTCACGAAAGACGAAGCCCGGCTGAAGGATCTGTATTCACTGACTCAAAAATACCTGGATGCGTCAGAAAAAAAAATCACGATTCTGGGACAAAATCCATTCACCGATCCGGAAGAAAAAAGTCTGGCTCTGAATGAATTCGCCTGGCTGGCTGCCAATACGGGATCTCGATTGGAAAAAGCTTTGGAGTACGCCCGGGAAATGACGCAGCTTCGTCCGGAATATGCCGGTCTCGCCGACACGCTGGGAATGGTCCATTTCGCAAGAAAAGAATACGAAAAAGCCTTTGAGGTCCAGAAAAAAGCCCACGAAATGGATCCCGGAGAACCGCAGATCTTTCAGAATCTGGAACGTTTTCGAGCCTGGCTGCCGCAGAAATAAAACGCCGTCCCAAAAATTCGTGAACGTCCAGAGATTTTGGCCCACGTCCAGAGATCCAATCTGATTTCCAAAACAAACGGGATCCAAACCACCCGGCAGGCTCCCGATCTTTCTATTTTTCCTCAAACAGGAGGTCCGCAAGCACCTGGATCAGAAAATCCATCTCGACCTCATCATGTTCCGCATTGACGGCAATGCACAAACGCGGCTTTTTCGTAAAACGGGTCATGGCGATCCGGCATCCTTTCGCCCCCATTCCCTTCACGATATTCCGCGGATCCGAAGCATTTACGAGCACAAACGGCAGTTCCTTCCGGGAAATGAATGCGATCCCCTTTTCCGTCAGCTTCTGTTTCAGTTTTTCGGCATTCTCCAGAAGAGCTTCGTGCCGACAGCATTCCTGCGCAAGTTCCAGAGCACGGATACCCGCCACGATATTCGAAAGCGGCATCTGATTCTTCGTGCAGCAGCAGGGTTCCCCTTTTCGAAGCGACCGAAACCACCGCCGATTTCCGACCAAAAAGCCTCCGCTGTTTCCGAAAGCATCCGCCAGCGAACCGCTGAAAAAGAACTGGACCGCTTTCTCCACATCCGGCACCATATCCGGCTGGATCCCAAAATGCTCCAGCGTTCCGCGGTAATTGGCTCCCAGAAGCCCGACACCCAGCGAATCATCGAGGATGACGACGCTGGGGATCCCTCGTTTTTCGTAAAGCTCCAGCAGCATTTCACGCCATTGATCCAGTGGAGCGACCGTTCCGGAGGTCTCGCAGATCCCATTCGCCAGCAGGACCACGCGCGAAGCCGCGTCTGGAAGATCCGCCAATGCCGTCGGCGTCAAAAGATGCGTCCGAACGCCCTCGTATTGTCTCTGCACGATCTCCAGAACATCCGGGATAGAGCCGTCGGTATCCTGCGGGACAAAAAGCTCATCTCCGTCCTGAAGGATATTTCGCAAAAGAGCCACCAGCGCAAGATAGCCGTCCGGAAAGAAAAGGGCCGACTCTGCCTGAAAAAATTGCGCGACTTTCCCCTCAAAAACCTGATAGTAATCCACAGGTTCTTCAGAATCGAACGTCAGCTGAAGGATCTCCGGCGAGGTTCGGATAGCCAGGTAATCGGACGGACAGAATGAATACATTGGACCTTTCTGCGTTTTTCAGGACACACAAACGATTTGTGTTCAAGTTTACCAGATATTTCGGATTCCTTCAAGAGGAAATTCCACGAAAAAAATTTTTTTCCGACATTTTTTGAAAAATTCTCCTTTCTCTTCCCATTTAAAAACAGCTCGTTCTCCCCCATGACCCAGCCTCCGTATTTTCAGGATCTTGCCCAGGTTGAATCGCTCCAGCTCTTTTTCGATCGGCAGACGCCCTCCTTCTCAAGCTCTCTTTCCGCGCTCTCCCAAAACACCTCATTTTATCTATTTTACACATTCAACGCATCCGCGATAAAAAGTCCAAGCAAATCAGGAATCCGAAAAAAACCGGCCCTGCGCAGAAAGTGCAATAAATATTCGGTCCCGTCTTTACGATTTACAGAGTGGGGGTCTCTTGTGCCTTGAGCACACCACGGGGCAGGGACGTCGTTCAGTTTAGTTTTCCACGGAGTATTGAATGTTCAACACCAAAACCGCTGCATGGGGAAGCGCTTTCTTTTTGCTCGCAACTTCCCTGGGAGCTGCATCCTACCAGGAGCACCAAAAGCACAGCAAAACAGAAGCCGCACTTCAAGCCATCGTCCAGCAGGACATGGATCGTGTCGAAAAACTCATGGCTTACCCATCGACCGGCATGAAAGCGTGGGGCGAATATTTGAATATTTCGGAACTGAAATCGGCACTTCACTCTGCAGATCCGGATTCCCGGCAGCTGCTGGACCGCAGTATCGTCACGTGCAGTTTCGCATACGGAGTGGATTCCAAACCGGAACTGACGGCATTGCGCGACTCCCTTACCGCTCTGCGAAAATGGCAGAAAAGCTCCATTTTTGAAACACTTTTTGCGGGAACGACTGCCTCGGAATCCCTCCTCACAAACCGTGCGCTTCATCCGGTTCCCAATCGTCCGGAACTCCTTCTTGCCGCCAACGTGGAAAAAATGGCGGAATCAAAATCGGAACGCATGAATGAGCCGGAAGCTCCCGCAGAAAATTCCAAGAAGCTCTTTACGGAAGACGAAGAACCGTCGCTCATGCTCGCACTGGAAGACTCCGAACTCCAGAAAGACTCCCATAAAAACGACGGCACCAACGAAAATATGGTCAGCCGTTCCCGGAGGACCTCGCCCCTGCAGAGACTTCTCGCACAGAAAAATCAAACTTCCTCCTCTTCGCAGGAACTGCAGAATACGGATCCGATGCTCGCATCGAAGAACACGGAGATCCATACGGAACAGGAAGTTTCTCCTGAAATTTCCGAGCCAGCCGCACTGGCTCCACCGGCATTAGAGGACGTCGCGGAAAATGACGTCGCGGAAAATGCAGATCCGGAATCGCAGCGCATCGACATTGCGTGGGTCGCTCCGGAAATTCCCGGCAATGAATTGACGGTTCCGGAACTCCCGATCGAATCCGAGACACCTGCGTCCGCCTGCGAAAAAACTCAGGAAGAGACTCCGGCAGCCTCTCTCGCCAAAGCCGACACGCAGGATCCCCAAAAGAAAATGCCGGAAATGGAAACAGAGATCCCTGACCTTAACGAAGAGATCGTAGCGGTTCAGGACGCGGAAATGCCCAAGCAGAACGAATTGGCGATTTCCCCGCAGACCGACCGTCAGAATACGGCAGCAGCACCGGAAACCGCGGATGAAAATGCGTCAGAGGATGAACTCCATGCAGAGACCTCGGACGACGAGAGCCTGCTTGCCCTTCCGAAAACTTCGATCCAGCTCGAAGCGGAACTGGCACAATTTGCACTTGACCTGAAGGACGCTCCGTCGATCAATGAACTCACCCTTTCCGGGAATTTCAAACAGGATGCCCAGCTGCTCTTCAACGTTTGGGCGCACGCCCAATATGAGGTCCCGCAAGAGGAAGACCTGACGGCAGCCTATACGCAGGTCCGTACGGCAGCAAATCGCGTTGAGCGTCTTTTCGCCAAAACACCGGCAGCCAAACGCCAGCTTTGGAAGCAGCTTCTTCACTGGGATGTCCTTCAACTCGAAAAAGAAGCGGACCATACGGCCCTCCTGGAAATATTCCACCGTCTTTCCTGCGGAGTGTACGGTCTGGAACTTGAGTATTTCACGGACCTTCGGAACGCGATCGGCCACTACCTCGCACTGGAAGCCCAGCTTCACTCGCCTGCGTATGCCGAGAAACTTTTCCGCGATGCCCGTGAACGGATGCGCAGACTCCTGCTTCTTGCGATTTCGGCCCCCACTTCTGAAGTTCAGTGTGCGATCGCGGACCTCACCCGCTGGCTGGAAAAGACCGGTCAGGCGAAACCGTACGTTTGCTGTACGCGTACCATGTGGTCCCAGCCGAATATCGTGGCTCACGTCAGCCATACGGTTTTTGAACGCTACGGAAGCCGATTCATTGAAATGGAAGACGAGATCCGAAATCAGATCCCCCAGGGAACGATCCGCGGCCAATCGCTCTTCAGCGGCAATCTGACGGTTGAACCCGTGCTGAATCCGGAAAAGATCGAGATCGGGATCGTCCTGGACGGTTCCTCGGACAGCAAAACACGCACATATGCCGGTCCTGCGATCATTTCCTCCCGTGCGAAAAGCCGGATCTTCGTAGGAAAAAATATTCTGATGGATGAAGCCGGTCTGGATTCCACTCCGGCAAAAGTCCAGATCCGCACGAATTCCCGAATCGAAGGCGTTCAGGACATCCGCAACCGGCACCTGATCGAAAATTTCGTGACCCGCCGTGCTTTTGCGAAAAAAGACGAAACGGAACGCCAGGCGATCGCAGAAAATACCGTACGTCTCCGACAGCGTTTCGACAGTTCGATCGACACGATCCTGAACGAGTGGAATTCCCGATACGAAGAGCTTCTTTTCCGCCACCTTGCTCCGCGGAATGTCCGCATGGCAAAGACCCGGATGTGGTCCGACGATACGGGAGTTCACGCCAAAATGCACCTTCTGAACAGCGACGCGTTTTCTGCACCGGAAACGGCTCCGGAACCGTGTACGCCCTGCGATATTTATTTCGCGGTCCATGAGACTTCGCTTCAGAACATTACGGCTGGCTTCTTTCGCGGGGTCCTCATGAATGAACGTGCCGGCAAACAGCTGATCGCCAGTATGCCGAAATGGATGAATGCGGAACTGGATGCTGAGGATGCATCTGAAAAAGCAGAAAAATCTTCATCCGATTCCAAATACTCTCCCGAATGGAGCATTCAGTTCATCAAAGAATGGCCGATGAAAGCGTCTCTGCGCGACGGAAAGATCCGGCTTTCACTTCATTGCAGCAAACTGACGCATGAAATCAAAACGTATCCGCCGCTGGACATTTCGGTCACGTATGCCGTCAATGTTCGGGATGGAATGTTTGTCCTGGTGCGTGAAGGCGGTGTGGAGATTCTTCCGTCTGATTTCGATCCGACCGTCAAAAAACGCCTGCCCGCCAGTATCGTGAGCCTGCGCCGCGTCATGGGGAAACGGCTTCAGGAGGTCTTCAAAGATGAAGTTGAGATCAAGGAAGTGCCGGTCCTGAAAAATGCCGGCGATGCCGCAGCAGGTTTCGCCAAACTTCGGATCCGCCCAATCTTCATTCAGGCAGAAAACGGCTGGTTCCAGATGGGACTGAATTTCACCGAAGAAAACAGCGGCTGCCCGCGAAACACCGCAGAGCAGAACGCAGTGCCAGCCCACTGAACCGCAGCGGTATCGGCGGCTGAATGCGATAAAAAAAGGCTCCGTCTTTCCTTTTCTGGAAAATATGGAGCCTTTTTTAGTGCACACCTAAAGCAATTCCGCAATTTTGCGTCCGGTAGAGCAGAGCGGAAACGTTTCGAGATCCTCCTCACGGACCCACCGGATCTCCCCGCCGGCCGGCGTTTTTTCCAAAATCGCATTTCCCGCATCTTTCGGGATCTCCGCCGCACAAAATGTCCGCAGGCGGATCCTGTACCGGGTGACGGCATGGCGAAATGTTCGGAGTTCTTTTTCCACCTGGACCTTCAATCCGACAGTTTGCCGTACGAAATCGGAAAGTTCCTTTCGAGCATCCTCCGAATGAAGCTGCGTTCGCGGAAAATCCCACAGACCGGCCCACCATTCTCCTTCAACGTACCGAAGGAGCAGAAATTCCCGTTTCCCGTCAATTCGTCTCCGAAAAATGAGTACCGCAGCTTCTTCACGATTTTCGTAGAGCATTTTCTTTCCGGAAACCGGGATCTCTTCGATCCGATCCATCCGCAGTGCTTCACATTCCCGGGCAATCGGGCACTCCGTGCATTTCGGATCCTGCGGCGTACAGACCAGACTCCCAAGATCCATGAGTGCCGTATTCAGCGCACTGGGACTCACGTCGGAAATGCGTTCCGAGATCCAATCCTCTGCAGTTCCCCAAAGTATCTTCTGGGCGGGACCGGTCGAAACAGGAATTTCCAGCCCATTCAACCGGGCAAAGAGCCTCTGGGTGTTCGCTTCCAGGATCGGAAACCGTTTCTCAAGCGCAAACGAAAGGACCGCCCCCGCCGTATAGCGCCCTACTCCAGGAAGCGCGAGAATCTCTTCAAACGTTTCCGGAAACGCCCCATTTCTTTCCTCCGCGATCTTTTTTGCCGCGGCGTGCATCTGTCTGGCCCGGCGATAGTATCCCAGACCTTCCCATTGACGCAAAACGGTTTCTTCCTCAGCCTCCGCAAGTGCGCACACATCCGGGAAAGCCGAAAGAAAACGCGAAAAGTACGCCAAAACCGTCTTCACCTGCGTCTGCTGCAGCATGATCTCGCTGACCCAGACACGATACGGTGTCCGATCCAGCCTCCACGGCAATTCATGGCGTCCGTTTTCCCCAAACCACGCAAGAAGCCGGTTTACGGAATCCTGCGAAACATTCATGGCCGTGCAATCTCCTTTCTGCAAAAGTCTCCCAGATCCTCAGACCTCCCAGACTCTTTCCCCGATTTTCCCAGCATCGCCGCGTTTACTTTTCTTTCGTCAGCGGCGGAAGGATCCGGCCGGCAGACCGTTCACTCAGATCGAAAATAGTGAAGCCTTTCGCTCCGACCTGATCGGCCCGGTAGAGCTGCTCAAATGTTTTGTCGGGCAGGAGCTTCCACTCTCCAACCCCGAAATAGAGCGGAAATCCCTCCGGAACGGCTTTCTTCTGATGCTCGCAGAGGTTTTCGAAGGTCTCGGCATCCAGAGTATAGTTCATCGGACAGAGAAAATCCACGTACCCGTTCCGAGCCCAAAACCCCCAATCCTGTCCGACCGAATAAATCGTCCCCGGATACCCCGGGAAAACGGCGGCAGAGATCTTCACGTCCGGATGTTCGGCCCGCATTCTCTCATGGACCGTCTTCACGATGTGCGTGATCAGATCGGCACGCCACTGGAAAAATTCTTCTTTTCTGTCTCCATTCTGAACGTCTTTCGGCCAGTTTTCCACTTTTCTGCCGCTTTTTTTCTCAAAACGCTCCCGGCATCCATCGCACCAGCACCCGCTTTCGTACCGAATGTAGTCAAAATGCACGCCGTCCACATCGTATTTCTCCGGGATCTCCAGCATGGAATTCACCTCCAGCGCGATATTTTCCGGATGAGACGGACAGAGCCACGGGATTTCCTCACCATTTCGGTTGATCTGCAGACGCCCTTCCGTTCGGAATTTCTCAAGCTGTTCCGGCGTGATGTGGTGCTTTGCATTAAAGCAGACGCGCCAGACGTGCACTTCGATCCCCTCCGCATGGCACGCTTCCACACACTGCGCCATCTGGTCGCCATATTTCTCAAAGGTTGGACCGGTCGGAGTCCATCGGCTCGGATAGTGCGCTTCACCGACCCACACCATATTTGGGATGACGGCCGTGAATCCTGCCGCGCGCAGTTCTTTTGCCGTCCGTTTCCAGTCGCCCGGAAATGCGCCAAGCCCGCTGTGGTTCCACCAGGCCCGGAATTTCAGCGAATGGTCCGAGTCGAAATTCGCGACGCATTCCCGCAGATTTTTCTCGTGCGTTTCACGGCAGAAACGAACTCCCGCAGTCACGCTTTCCCGAAAATGCGCCTCGGCCTCACGGATGATCTCCTGCTCATTGGCGACTTTACGGCCAAACAGAGTGACGGCCTGACGAACCGCGAAGTTTTCCACCTCCTTGCGAAGCAGTTCCGATTTCGTCAATTCACGCAGAAACGCCTCCGGATCCATCGGCTCTTCACGCAAATTGCGATTCAGGAAAACCAGAGCCGTTCCGTTTTCTTCCGCCCATTTTTCCAGAAACGCCTGCGTCTCCGGCGTCATGTGCCGGGTGTGGTTCACGATGAGCGCAAGGCGTTTTTCCAGCACTTTTTTCCACGTATCCGCCGAGGCATCTTTCGGCATCGTAAGCTGATCGGAACCGATCTCTACCGGCGCGAGCACTTCCTCATTCAGGATCCGCGCATTGTTTTTCCCGATCCAGAGTTCCACGCCTTCCGAATTCAGTACCGACACAAAAAGGATCGGCTCCCTAGTTCCCGCAAGCGAAGAGAAAACCACGTCGCTTTCTTCCGTGCCGACTCTCCAGAATGAAAGCCGGACCGTCTGGATCCGATCCCATCCGTCCGGTTGACCTTCCGTGCGAAAATCGCTTTTTTTGAAAGTCAGTTTCCCGTTCTTTCCCCGAACGCCGGCCGAGCATGAGTACCATCCGTTCCCGCTGCGGAAATAGAGCGACGCACTGGAAAACGCCTTCGTGTTGGAGACTGCGGCTTCCAGCTGAAAGTGGTTCCACTGCGTCAGATCCAGATCCACATTTGCGTCGATCGAAACGCGCTCCGCCATCGGAAAGTCTTTGAAATTGGTCGAAACGCGCAATCCTTCCGGAAAGTAGACCAACGGCATCTGGCCCTGGCTGACATCATGCCATTTCTGAGTCCCTTCTTTAAAATCGCTGATCAGAAACCGGGAACCGTCCGATTCCGCACAAATGGAAGACGGAAAACTGCCCCCGAAGGCCGCAAGTACCGCCAGAAAGAAAAAGGACCCAATCGGCAGAAAAAGACATTTTCCAGTCGTTTCCATTTTTTTCATTTTTTCATCTCCTGAAAATGGCGGGAAGAAACTCAAAGTCCACTTTTCCATTAAACGGCGAAACCCGCAGAATGTCAAGGGGAGCCTCCCGCAAACGGACCGCTTTTTTTAAAATTCATCTCGATTCGTTCCCATTCCTCGCGAAAATTTCAGTCGGATCTTCCAAAGATCCGGATCAGACACAAGAAAACATTCCAATGTACCAAACCCACAGAACGCACAGGATCCCCATGCGATCCCATGCAAAAAATTTCAAATTTCATGAAAGATCCCCCATTTTTTCATTTGATTTTTTCCTCTTTTATGGTAAAATAAAAAATTGGGTCGATTTCATTTTTGGGGAAAAATATGAGAGAGGAAAATTTCATGAAAAAAACTGGAAATTCCGTATTGCATTTCCTCGCAGTACTCTTTTTGATGCCGCAGTTTTGGACGGCTGCGTTTCATTCTCCGGCGGAGGCGCAGACTCCGGAAAACGGCGTCTGTGCCCACCGAGGCGCGTCGATCGAATGTCCGGAAAACTCACTCGAGGCATTCCAGCGGGCCATCGACATCGGAGCTGACTGGATCGAAACCGACGTTCTCCCCACCGCTGACGGCAAACTGGTCCTCTGCCATAATCGGACGACCGGTGCGTACACGTCGCAGGATCTCGACATTACGCAGACGGCCTACACCGATCTCTGCCGTCTGGATATGGCAGAGAAATTCCGGGCACGAAACGGCCTGACGCTGGAAGAGTGTCCGCCGCTGAAGATCGTGCTTTTGGAAGAGGCACTGGAACTGATCCTGAAAAACAAAAAAGCGCGCCTGACCCTCCACATGAAGGGAAACGCGCTTGACGGGATCGTGAAGACCGTGAAGAAAATGAATGCCGAAGAGTGGATCGGATTCAACGGACACGAATCGCTCCTGATCCCGGCCCAAAAGGAGTTTCCAAACGCTCAAATGTTCTGGGACCGCTACGGTTCCGATGCAGATGCCGACATCGAGCTGGGCAAAAAGCTCGGCTTTGACTCGATGATCTTTTTCTTCCGGGACGTCACGCCGGAGAAAGCCGCGAAAGTCCGCGCTGCCGGTTTTGAAGTCGGAGCCTGGACCGTCAACGGTAAAAAGGAGATGGAGGCTCTTCTCGATGCCGGCGTCACGCGTTTCTATACAGACGACCCGAGACTGCTTCTGCAAGTCATCGAAGAACGGGCAAAGTAAACCTGCGTCCGCCTTTCATTTACGGTCCGCCTTTCATTCACGGCCGGACTTTCATTCACGGCCGGACTTTCATTCACGGCCGGACTTTCATTCACGGCCAGCCTTTCATTCACGGCCGTTTTTAAGCACAGTGCAGGGGGCGGATCCTCATCGTCCGACCCGCGGCAGGTCATCGACCAGAGGGAACTGAACGCCGGCATCATGCAGTTTTCGATACATTTCCGAATCATTTGTGCCGAAATAGTTGATCCGTACGCCGGCGTCCCGAAG
>CAZRGJ010000013.1:0-21510 GCA_964599445.1 uncultured Planctomycetaceae bacterium
GGTTTTCGGGAGTCTTCGCCATGATGGTGAAACGCTCGCTGGTGTCCGACATGCCCTGGTGCATATTTTCGGGAGAGGCTGCGTTCAGGCAGTCTTTTTCAATGATGGCGCACGTTTTCCGCAAGACATAATCGCATTCCAAAATTTTACGGCAGAATTTGGCACGCATGGAATCGATTTTTCTTGCGAGCATTACTTCCTGCTGTCGGGAAAGCAGCGGGATATTGCCCATCTGCTGCAGATACATACGGATCGGGTCATCGCTCCAGGAGTCCTGATCATCCATGGGGATGGCGGCTGTCTCATCCGCAGTATCCAGATCATCCGATGCAGTTTCATACCGATCGTGATCCAGAGGAGTTGGATCCAGATCGTATTCTCCCATCTCATTGTCGGAATCAAAATGATCATCCAGGTATTCTGGTTCTTGCAAGGTAGTACCCCCTTCCGGGTTGAAATGGATCAATGGTTTTCGCAGGAAAACCGTTTGGGGATCGCAGCGAGGCGAATCCGGACATGGGCCGAGTGCCGGGCTTTGCGGCAGCGGACTCACACGGCCCGTCCATTCCGCTTTCATACAAAAATACACTATTTACGAACCGTTTGCAAATTTGCAGCAATGAAAAAAAACCAAAAATACAAATTTTCAAAAATTTTATTTTAGTGGCGCAAAATACACAAAATTTGCCGGCGGTCTGTAAACGGATCTCTGTAGGAATACATTTTAAAAACAGTATATCCGGGAACGGTCACGATGCTGGACATTTCCCGGGATAAACAAAATGAACTGGAGCTGGAACAGGACGGATCGTCCCGTCTGGGCGGATGAAAAACATTTCCATGTGTCCGGGGAAGGAAACCGGTAATTTTCGGAAAAGGCCTGGAAATGCGAAGTCCCGGAGCTCCAGTTTTCAGGAACGATTGTCTGTATCGACATTTTACGGCCGGTTTCTTTATTTTTTTGCCGCGGACAGCTGACAGATGAAAATCTCATCCAATAGCTCATATGCCATATTTTACACCAAAGTTTCAGAATGTCTACTAAATTTTAACAAAAAAGTCAATGAAAATACAAAAAAACACAAAATATTTACTTTTAAGCCGAATGGAACGAAAACGCACCTTTCGAGGATGATTTGTTTTGTGTTGATTGCCTATCTTTTCTAATCGGAATGTTTTTTTCTTTAATTTCGAGAATTTTGACGATTTTGATAGAATTCTCTAATGCAGGCCGTGAATTTGAGGTACAATAGAGTAAGTTACGAAGTGATATTTTATAGGGAAGTAATTTATCCGAAGGGTAACCATGAGAGATTTCCTGAGACTGGTATATCTGATTTGTTTTTTGGTCGTCATTTATGTGCTGTGTCTGATGGCGGACCGGGGACTGGGACTGAGCGAACGGGAGCTTGCAGAGTGCTTGGATTACAGCGAGCTGAAACAGGCTCAGACGCTGGAATTTCATGACGAATTGGAAACGCTCCGTAAAGTGCTTGAAAAGGAGGTTCCCAGGAAAAAGCAGCCCATTTTTCGGAATATTGAAGAAGAGAAACGTGAAAAGCTGAAGGAGAATATTGCGCAGACGGCACAGGTGTTGCGTGAGGATGCGGCAGCTCAGCTGGAGCGTCCCGTTCCGCCGATCTTTCTGCGTGAGGACGGGAAGATGAAGGCTTCGACCTACGAGATCCGAAACATGGAGGAGTATTTTGCTGCGCAGGACCGGAAGAAGACGGAAGATCCCGAGGCGGAAGAGAAGGTACACCGGATCGGAAAAGCGGAATATTCCCGCCGTTCTGTTTATGCCGGAAACTGGAAACATCTGAATCCGATGCAGTCTGCGTGGATCGGGCATCTTTCTGGGAAGAAACGGGATCAGACGCCGGTGATCGAGTCTCCTCTCGGAGGATCGATGGAGGCTCCCGCACTGGTCTCTGCGGTGCATACAGGAGAAACGCACCCGGAGAGCGGCAAATCGGGATTGCCCGGATTTAAAGAGATCGGGTTTGAAGATTCCGGATCTGAAGAAGCCGCGTTCACTGAAATGGTCACGCAGACGGAAAATGAGATCCCGGTATCGACGCTCGACAGTGTTCTTGATGAGGCAGTTGAGCAGGAGGCCCAAGAGAGGGAAGGTCCACTGGTGCTGGATGCAGAAAGGGAGACCTTTACGGAGAATGCCGGCGGTGAAGATCTTCTGAATACGCTGCCGAAGGAGCATGTTTCCGGAATCGAGCCGTATGATCATTCGGAGGGACTCCGAACGCTGCGCTATTTCAATCAGCTTGCCAAAAAGCGTCTGGAAACCTACGATCAGGAGATCCGGGACTACTCCTGCATTTTGTACAAATGGGACGGGACGAATACGGCCGTCGACGGCAAGGACGTGATGGAGATCAAACTTCGGGAGGAACCGTACAGCATTTACGCGCGCACGCTGTATCCGAAGAAATTCAGCGGCAGGGAGTGGCTTTACTGGAGCGGACACTATCAGGATGAACTTCTGGTCTACGCCGGTCCAAAACTGCCGAAAACGCTTTCGGTGAAACTGAATTCCGCCGCCGTTCGGAATTACTCGACACGGTCGGTGATGCAGATGGGATTCCGGCGCCTTTTGGAGGAGCTTGTGGAGCTTTCCAATGATGAATCGCTGTTTCAGCATTCCGTCATCCAGTATTTTGGTGAAGCGAAGGTCGGAGACAGGAACTGTCAGGCTCTCCAGATCACGTTCCTCAAGCCGCATGTCGTCGGTGAGGATGATTTTTACCGGATCCAGATCTATGTGGATCAGGAACTTCAGCTTCCGATCCATCTGGGCATCTACGATTGGCGGGAAATGGGTATGGATCCGCAGATCCGCGAATCGTATCTTTACGTCATTCAGGAATTGAATCCGGGATTTACGGATGAGGATTTCTGCCATCTGAATCCGGAGTACAGTTTCAGCACCTACCTTTCGCAGAAGATGGAGGATGAGGTCAAACAGCTGAAGCAGGAGTTCCAGTTTCCGGATAAAGGGAAATGATCCGAAAAAAAAGGAAAAATTTAAAAGATTTTTCCAAAAAACGACGGGGGGGGCTAGTATTTCCCCGGCGGTTGGAGTATGATAGGAGGGACTGAAGAGCGTTCTTTCGGAATGAAAGTCGCACACGCCCGAATGTTCGGACGAAGTCCAGGCAAGTAAACATTTTCAGAAGAGACAGGAATCATTATGGCGAAACGACCAACCCGGCGCGGCAGTCGCCCTTACGATGAAGATGATTTTCAGGATAATGAAGTGATGGAAGAACTCGAAGACGACGCGGACGATTTCGAGGATGACGAACAGGATGACTATTCCGAGGCTGAAGAGGAAGAGGAGGAACGTCCGCGCAGACGTTCGCGCAAAAAGTCTGCGTCCCCTGCCCCGGTTTCCCGGAAACGCGCTGTGGAAGCGTCCTCCGGTAAGGAAGTGCGTCTGAAGGCATTTTGGGGAGTTTATTCCCAGAATATGCAGTGCGTCGAGACTTTCGAGTTCGCTCAGAAAGAAGCTGCGCTGAAGAAGGCGGCGGAACTGGAAGAAAGCAAAAAAATGCTGTACTTCGTGAAATTGGATAAAAAAGTCATTGAGTCCTGAGTGAGAGACTCAAAAACCTGGAAAAAGGAAACTTGAAAATATGAAAAAATTTGTGAAGTGTTTTACGCTGGCGGTTTGCCTTGCGGCAGTTTCGGTCTCCTGTGTCGGATGCGGCGGAGGAAAGGGCGGTGCGGCATCGCAGATCTCTTCTTCGGCAGTGAAACTTGGTGAAGCTTCCGACTATGACGGCGGCGTGACCATGGCGGCTCCGGAAGGATGGGAACAGGCAGGACGGCAGAGTTCCATCATCGTGAAGTTCGACAATCCGGCGGTGGACGGTCAGAGCGTGTTCGTCAAGAATCCGAAAAAAGCCCAGATCACGACCCTGGCATCGGAAGATGATGCGAAAAATTCCGGCCTGAAAGGGGAACTGAATGAGTTCGGCGCGTACAAATGGATGACGAAGACCTACCAGTCCCGCGACAGCGAAGAGAACCGTTTCGACAATCTGAGCTGCACGACGGTCCAGTTCGGAAAAGAATTTGAAGTCATCGTCCGCGGATACCGCAACCAGAACACGGATGCGGAAGGCGTCATGCGTGCGGTCCTTTCCGGGATCAAATTTACCGAATCCACGGCTTCGGCTGTTCCTGCTGAAGAAGCCGCGGGAGCGGAAGATGCCGCGGAAGACGCCGGTGAATTCGATCCGAACAGCTTTGAGCTTTAATTTCGGATAAATTTTCCATTTCCTTAAAAAAAGAGCTTTGCCTTTCCGGTACGGCTTTTTTTTTAGGGATGAGTTTTCCTGCCGCTTTTGAAGCTGAATGGAATCGTTTGTTTTCCCAAACCGGGAAATTGCCATCCCTTTGAATTTTTCCTGACCCGCAGACCTGCCCTATGGACCCGCTTTTGATTCTTTTGATCGGACTTTGTGTCGTCGTCGGCCTGATCATGGGATTCCGCGTGAATCCTTTTCTGGCTCTCCTTGCCGCTGCGCTGACCGTCAGTTTTCTCGCATCGCCGGCTGCTGGGACGGAAGGCGTGTGGAGTGCTCAGGTCTCGCGTGTGGCGGCGGCACTCGGTGAAATGGCGGGTAAGATCACGATTTTGATCGCGATGGGGGCACTCATTGGCCAGGCGATGACCCGCAGCGGTGCGGCAGACCGGATCGTCCAGACGATCGTCGGCTGGTTCGGAAGGGAGCGGATGCCGTCTGCGCTGCTTTCAAGCGGTTTCCTCCTTTCGATCCCCGTTTTCTATGACGCGACCTTCTATCTTCTCCTTCCGCTGGCGCGTGCCGTTTACCGAATGACGCAGAAACACTACGTTCTTTACCTGCTGGCGATCGGCTTCGGAGCCACGCTTTCGCACACGCTGGTACCGCCGACGCCGGGACCTCTGATGGTGGCGAAAGAGATGGAGATCCCTATCGGGACCATGATGCTTTTGAGTACCATGGTCGGGATCTGCACGATGCCGTTTGCTCTGCTGATCGCGAAATTTCTCGACAGGACGCTTCCTGCTCCCGAGATCCAGGATGAGACGATCCGGGAAGCCCTTTTGCCGATCTCTGAACGGTCTGCCGATCTTCTCTGCGAAAGCGGGGCTGAAAAAGAGACCGAAGACCGGAGGCTCCCTTCATTCTTTGCTGCGGTCCTGCCGATCATTCTGCCGGTCGTTCTCATTGCGGGCGCATCCATTACCCAGACACTGACAGAAAACGGTCTCCTTGTCTGGAGTGAGTCTGCGCAGGTTTGGCAGAAGTGCATTTATGTTGCCGGCGATGCCCAGACCGCACTGATGCTTTCCGCTCTGACCGCGCTGGGGATCATGGCCTTCACGCAGAAAATGAGCCTTCGGGAGATCGAAAAAGAGACTTCCGCCGCTCTTCAGTCCGCCGGGACCATCATTTTGATCACCAGCGCAGGCGGTGCATTCGGCGCGATGCTCCGGACGTGCGGAGTCGGCGTACGGATCGAGGAACTCATGCTCTCCGGAAACGGCACGATGTCGGGACTCGGTGTCCTGCTGCTGGCATTCGCGGCCGCTTCGATGATCAAGACGGCACAGGGATCCAGTACGACTGCGATGATCACGACCGCCGGGATCTTCTCCACGCTTGGACTTCAGGCCTCCGCACTGGGATTCCATCCGGGATATGTCGCCGTCGCCATTGGAGTCGGCTCGTGCGTGACGGGATGGATGAACGACAGCGGGTTCTGTATTTTCGCGAGCATGAGCGGAATGAAAGAGACCGACGTTTTGCGGACCTGGACCCTTGGGCTTGCGCTCATGGGAGCGGTCGGCATCTGCGTCACCATGATTTTGAGTCAGCTTCTGCCGATGATTTAGAGCGGCGAAATTTGGACTCTTTCCCTTGGATTGGAGTTTTTGCCGGGCTGGGGTTTTTCTTTTGTCGAAGGGAAGGCAGAAAAGGACACGTACGCAGTCATTCCGTGAGCCTTTCTGCCCTCTCCGGATTTTCAGTGGTGAAATTCAAGTCTTTTTCGGATCTTGCCCGGAACTTCTCCGGAGCTTACGGTTTTGCTGTCCGATCGGGAATTTTTTGGGATTTTTTCTTGAAATTTTGGCAAAAAGATGAAATTTACTCTGTTCGAGATTGGAAATTTTCGCTAAACTCTACTCAGAATGGAATAAAGTCCCGTAATGGAGTGTTTGCCGAAATGGAAATGTTGCGTACTGTCATCGTGGCGCTTTTTTTTGCCGGAATTACTGTCAGCTCATACTATTTCTTGAGTTCGTCCCCGTTTCCGTGGGAAAATCGCGGGATGGAAACGGTGCAAAACGGTATTTCGCCAGAGGCTGGCATTCCGCAAATTGAGAGCGGCGGGGAACGCACTTTTGCGCAGGATGGACCTTTTGCGCCTCCGGCGTCTGCGGTTTCGATGGAAGGATCGGAACTGCCGCAGCTGAATGAACTTTTACCGGAAAATGACCAGCTGTCCGCGAACGGCCTTGCGTCCGCAAACGGTCAACTGTCTGCGAATGACGGTATGCAGAGCCTCGACGGTTCTTTGCCCGTTCCTCAAAATGGTCTGGAAAATGCGGCTCCTGAATCGGTCAATGGCCAGGAAGCGGTGTCCGGTTACGCTCAGGAGATGAATGCCGGTCTGGGAGCTGGTGAGATGACGATGCCGCTCAAAGCACCGGAATCAAATGCACTGGCCGATACGCAGTCCCTTCCGCCGCTTGAAAATGCTCCCGTTTCGCCGTTTGACTCGGCTCCCAATGTTCCGGAACCGGTCGCGGTTCAGCCGGAGATCCAGATTGGTGCAGAATTGAACAGTTTTTCGGAAGACGCTCCGGTCCTGCCGCAGTCTGGTTCGGGATCGCCCTCTCCGATGATCTCGGGATCCGGAGCAGGAACTCTCCCCATGCCGGCTCCGCTTTCTTCAGAAGCTCACGCAGCACCCGCGCTCTCCGACACGGAATCCACACTGCCGGCAGATGGACTTTCGGTTCCTGAAGCGAATGCCGCATCTGGAAACGCTCCCGCGATCGCCCCCGCAAATGACGGGCTCACCAACCCGCTGCGTTCCCAGTCGGCTCCGGCAAGTCCCGCTTCCAATGTGTCCTCGATGAACGCGCCGTCGATGAATGCGCCGTCGATGAATGCGTCTTCGATGAACGCGCCGTCGATGAATGCGCCGTCGATGAATGCGCCGTCGATGAATGCGCCGTCGATGAATGCGTCTTCGATGAACGCGCCGTCGGCAAATGCGCCTTCTGCTTCAGAAACAGCATCGGCTGAGCCTGCTATTCCGGCAGAAAATGCCCTTCCTCTTCCGTCGGCTTCTGAGATGCCGGAAAATGTGTCTTCCGCAGCTCCTTCGGCTGGAACCAGTGAAGATCAGGCGGTTCGTGAGTATCTGAAAACTGCCGCGGAAAAAATGCAGAAAGGCGAAGCACTGGAAGTCCTTCGGGCGATGAGCCGATTTTATGGAGATTCGCGTTACTCGGCAGAAGATCTCGCGGAACTGACGAACATTCTGGTTCAGGCCGCGACGCAGGTGATCTACTCCCAGCAGAGTTTTCTGGAACCTGCGTACGTAATCCAGCCGGGCGATACGCTTGAAAAAATTGCGGCGCAGTACCAGATCCCGGCGGAATTTATTGCGCGCGTCAACGGTCTCCAGGCTCCGTATGAGCTTCAGCCCGGGACGCAGCTGAAAGTCGTTCGCGGTCCATTCCAGGCGATCGTCTGGCTGGATCGGCACGAGATGGTCCTGACGCTTCGCGGGCTTTTTGCCGGACGATTCTGGATCGGCGTCGGTGGCGATCTGGCGGTGAAGGACGGCGATTTCCAGTTCGGTCGGAAAATGCAGGATCCTGCGTCGCTTTCCGGAGGAAATGGTTTCGAATTCATGCAGTTTGCGGGAGAAGGCAATCCGACTTTGAAAGTCCATGCGGCAGACGCGAGCCAGATCGGCACGAACGCTCCCTCCGGCGGGATCCTGATGACGCAGGTCGACATCGACAGTCTCGGAGCGCTCCTTGGTCCCGGATCGCAGCTGATCATGCGGTGTGTTTCGCCGAAATGTGTCGTGAAATCCTCCACGCCGACTCCTTCTGCTTCCGCAGTATCCACTCCCGCAGTATCCGCTCCCGGTCCCGTACCGGTAAATCAGGCGGTCGGCACTCAGGCCGCAGTTGCGGAACCGGCGGTTTCGGCTTCCCCAGCAGCTCCGGAAACCATGGCAGTTCCGGTATCCCCGGAAGCTCCGGCAGCTCCCATGGCTGCGCCCGGTCTGGACGGCGGACTTCCGGATGCACTTCCGGGTACGATGCCAGCGGCTGACGGGCTGAATGCGGGACCGACGGTCATTCCGGCGGAAGGCGGAGCCGGGGAACTGCCGGATGAACTTCCCCCGATGCTTTAATTGCCGGCCCCTATCGACTTTTTTTGGAAATTCGGTATAATAATGGAACTGCGGAAACGCAGAGCGATTTTCATCGATTCCATTTTTCACCTCCTTTCCATTTTATGAAGGATCAAAACCATGTACGATTCCAATGAATTGAAACAGCTGCTCCTTGACCGGGCACTCAAATTCGGCGACTTCATTCTCGCTTCCGGCAAAAAGGCCAAGTACTACTGCGACAGCAAGCAGATCACCCTCAGCTCCAAAGGCGTGCGTCTCGTGGGGGATGGAATGCTCCAGCTGATGGAAGGTGAAGATTTTCCGGCCGCGGTCGGCGGAATGTCGATCGGAGCCGACCCGATCGTCGCTTCGATCATCACGATGGCCGATGTGCAGGGGAAGGAACTCCAGGGATTCCTCGTCCGTAAGGAAGCAAAAGGTCATGGAACGAACAAATTCATCGAAGGCCCCGTGAAACCCGGCGATTCCGTCATCATCGTGGAAGATGTCGTCACGACCGGCGGTTCGTCCCTCAAGGCGATCGAACGTGCGGAAGAATTCGGCCTGAAAGTGAAGATGGTCCTCGCGATCCTCGACCGTATGGAAGGCGGACGTGAAGCATTCGCCAAAGCGGGATACGAATTGAAGAGCCTCTTCACGATCCGTGATTTCGGCATTGAACCGCCGCAGGAATGAGACGGATGAACTTTGAGAAAAAGGGAGAGATCCGCAGGAAAAACGAAACGTGAATTTCTCCCTTTTTCCTTTTTCTGGAAATATTGTCTTCGAGTGTGGTTTGCGTATTGGGAAATGCGGGAACACGGAAGCTCGAGAGCATTTCGAATGGGACCAAAAATGTTGGATCGATTTTGGATTTTACTGCTCGCGTGTGCCTTCATGACCGGTTCGTTTACCGGCTGCGTTTCTTTCGTGTCCCGACATCGGGAAGAGCCTGATTCTCTCGCATATGAGGTTCAGGAAGCGCAGGAAGAGACGGAGGCTGATGCGTCTGCCGGATCCGCGAAGGAAAAAAGAGGGATCGGGAGAAACGGACGGCTTTTCGGAAGAAAACGGGAGCCTGCCGCTGACGATATGGACAGCGGAACGGAAAATTCAGAAGAAGAAACGGACACGGAAACGGAATCAGAATCGGAAAAGAAAAAACGTGCTCCGAAGGGGTTCCTCTATGGCGGTCTTTCGTCGGAAGCTCGTGAGATCGAAGACAGTCTGTACGGCAGCTGAACTGCTGAACCGCAGAAACGCAGGACCGATGGCAGATGGAACGCTAAATCGGGCAGCTTGCGGAAGAACTTTTTCGACGGACCGCGATCGGAATTTTTGGCGAAATCCTCACGGCTGAAAGTTCTGTGCCGTTCTGAACGGACGTAAATTTCTGGGAAGTGGGTGAAGTTCAAGAGAAATTTTACGGATGCCGGCCTCCCCCCTGTTCTTTTTTGCAAAATCTGGTAAAATGAGAAAATCTGTTTTTGCCATCCTCACGGCCTGCGGAAAACCGGGGCCGACGATACGCAGCAAACCTGGGATCAACTATGGAAAAGGAAATAATCGATCGGATCAAAGCGATCCGGAAACGTCTGGGACTTTTGAAAGATTCCCTGAATTACGACGACAAGACGGCGCGGGTCAAGGAAATTGAACTCCAGCAGGTCCAGGATCCGGATTTCTGGAAGATTCCGGACAAAGCGAATGCGATCGTCGCGGAGCTGAAGAGCATCAAGTCCGTTCTGAAACCGCTGAATGATGCCTGGGGTGCTCTTGAGGAGCTGGAAACCATGGTGGAATTGGCAGATGAAGATCCGTCTTTTGCCGAAGATCTCCCGCAGATGCTGGAATCGCTGGAGAAGGAACTGGAGCATCTGGAACTCTTCACGCTCCTGAGCGGTCCGAACGATCAGTGCGATGCGATCCTGACGATCAATGCGCGTGACGGCGGAACGGATGCGAACGACTGGGCGGATATGCTTCTGCGAATGTACATCAACTGGGCGCAGTCCCAAGGGTACAAAGTGGAGATCCTGGACCGGCTCGACAATGACGAGGCTGGGATCAACAGTGCGTCGATCGCCATTCGCGGTCCGCTGGCCTACGGGTACCTGAAAGGGGAGGCCGGGATGCACCGTCTCGTGCGAATTTCGCCGTTCAACTCGGAAGGAAAACGCCAGACCAGCTTCGCGGCGGTCGACGTGGACCCGGAAGTTTCGGATAATGTGGAGGTCGAGCTGCACGACAAAGACATTCGCGAAGACGTTTTCCGCGCCAGCGGTGCCGGCGGTCAGCACGTCAACAAAACGTCCAGCGCGATCCGGCTGACGCACATTCCGACCGGAGTCGTGGTCCAGTGCCAGAACGAACGCTCCCAGCACCAGAACCGTGCCATGGCACTGAAGATGCTCCGTGCGCGCCTTGCCCGAATCGAAGAGGAAAAGCGCGAGATCGAGCAGGCGAACAAGTACAACGACAAGGCGAAAGTCGGTTTCGGTTCGCAGATCCGCAACTACTTCCTTCATCCGGACCAGCGCGTAAAAGACGCACGCACGGGCTTCTATATGGGGAACTTTCATGCGGTCCTGGACGGAAATATTCAGGGATTCCTGGATGCCTACCTGCGCTGGTACGTGAAAGGCGAAATGGCAGGAGACAGTGAATGAGCCGTTCCTGCTCTTCTTTCTGAAAGCTCTTCCATAAAAAAAGCCGGGGAATCGGACCTCGGCTTTTTTTGTGTCGAAAATTTCAGAACGGGAAAGTTTACTTTTTCCGTGAAGAATGCTTTTCCGAAATTCGGAACATTCCCAGTGCTCCCATCCCCAGAAGTCCAAGGACCCACGCAGATGGTTCCGGCACGCCCGGTGACTGAAGAAGCCCCATGGCGATCCCGTTTCCATCCGCATAGAACGAAAGCAGATCAGGCTTCCCGATGGCTTCTTCCAGCATCTGTGAGAAAATGGCGAACGTTTCGTCGCGGTCCTCCACTGTCGTGAAGTCGGCAAGGTGAACTCCGTCGAGAAACTCCCATTGCGTGAAGTCTTCCGCGTCAAATGAGATCAGCGCGTCGGTGCCAAACGTGATGGAATCGCTCAACAGGAGCCGAATGTCAGCCTCCGAATTAGCGATTTCCGCAAGATCGAACTCCCACGTGCCGTTGAGGGTCAGCAATTTCGAGATGCTCGCACCGTCCGTCGCGCGGAAAACTGCATTTTCGCCGATCGTGACGTTGCCGCCGGTCACGTTCGCGCCGTCAAGAACGAGCGTGCCGGCATTTGCAGTGATCCCGCCCGTATTGTCGAAGGCCCCCTGTTTGTTATTCGCCGCGTCATTGCTCAGACGAAGCGTTCCGGCACCGTTTTTGACGATCTCTCCCACGCCAGTATTCGCGTTGTTCGAGTATTTCAGTGCGCCGGTCCACCAAAGGTCGGTTTCCGCCTGAGAATCCTCAACGTTCAGGATGAGCTGCCGTCCATTGTCGCGAATACACATGATGCCGTTGATGACGGAAGTTTTCGTAACGCTGGAACCGTCCGGAGCCTTTGCTTTCGCGTTCAGCGTCGTGATGGGCGTCGTCCCATTGTGCATGGCGAGAAACTGGCCCGGACCAAGATCCAGGGTTCCTCCGTAGAGATCAAGGTTCACGTAACGGGACGTCTGATTCCCGCTTGCCGTGACTTTGACCGTACCGAAAACGTTGAGGTCCAATCCGGCATTTTCCCAGTTTCCGTCACTGGCTCCGCCAAAAACGTCTTTGGTCGCCAGCTGAAGAACAGCTCCGTCTTCCACAGTCAGTTCACCTGCGAAAAATCGGGAACCGCTCAGACCATCCGCGGTGAGTTTGACCGTCCCTTCCTGAATCAAAAAGGAGTTGATTCCCCAGACATTGCCGCCTCGGTCGATCGTCCACGTTCCGGAGCCGGTTTTGACGAGATCCACCCCGGACTGGATGATGCCGGTGAACGCACTTTCTGAATTGGAGGCCGAATTCACAGTCAGCGTCGATTTCTGCCCTGCGTTCGAGTTCGTGACGGTTCCGCTCCCGCTCAGGTTCCCAACCGTTTGATCGAAACCGGCGAGGTCAAAATTTCCAGCATGTCTGGCTAGATTTTGGGCGTTGGACTCTTCCCCTTCCGCGAGCGTTCCATTCATGACCAGATCCGTGTTGGCCGTCAGCGCGCTGCTTTTCCCAAGCTGAAGGGTGAGTCCGTCGATCGTCGTGCGGGTCACGCTCACCGAAGTTCCCGAAGCCCGGACGACCGCCCCCGTTCCGTCTCCGGAGAAAGTCACGTATTGATTTGGACCATACTCATAGGCTCCCAACTCTCCGGAAAGTTCCAAATCGATTGCAGCGGAACCGTTGGCGACAGAGAAAACGTGATCTTTGGATTTATTATCCTGTGCGCGAAGGTGAAGCGCGGTAGAGATCGTTGACGTTTTGTCTGAGGCCAGAACATTCAGAGCAGTGGGATTTGAGTCCGCGGAAAAAACGTGCAGCGTGCCCCCTTTCATTTCCGCACCGGTCAGGTTGATCGTCATGTTGCGGCCGGTCTGATTATTCTTCGTACTGCCTGCCAGAGAAACCATCTGGAGCGTTCCGCCGGATACGTCGAAGGTTACGGCATTGCCAGTAGCTCCGAGCGCATCCCACGTGCTCAGATAGAGCGTGCCGTTCTCCGAAATGGAGTATTTCGCGACGTTTCTTCCGACGGTATCCGCCGCAATGTCGAGCGTACCGTTCTTCACGAGGATCTCTTTGAAGGCGGGGACTTTTCCGCGGATTTTCGCCGTTCCTTCCCCGTCGAAAGTAAGGGAAACATTCGCGATCGAATCCGCCGTCATTTCGCCGGTGAATGTGAGCGATGCGCCTTTGGAGACCGAGATGACCGGATTCGGCGCGTCGCTGCGAAAACGGAGTTTCGAGGCAAACGTCGAGTCACCGCTCGTCGCCTTAAATTCCGTGACCGGACTGCGGTACTGAAATTCCCCTCCCGTGACGGTCCCGCCCTGAAGGTCAAGCGTGACGGTCCGCATCGTCTGGTGGACCCCGTCACGAAGCCGTATCGTTCCCGCGATCTCATATGTCGTGCGGGCAAGATCGTTGGTCTGCGCGTAACCGAGCGCGTCCTTGGCGTTCAGAAAAAGTTCCGCCCCTGGATCCACGCGGATCGTACCCACGAAAACCGGAACGCTATGCGTCGAGTTACTCGGCGAAGAGTTGGTGAACGTCAGATTCCCGGACTGGACCAGAATTGAATTCGTCGCCAAAACCGTCGTATCAAGCGTCACCGTCACGGTTCCCGTACCGTCTTTCGTGAGGGAATCGTATTCGGAAAGCGCGGAATTCAGTGTCGCCGTCGTGTATGCCGAATCGCCGGAAGTCCCGATCATCAGCGGCGCACCGTACGCCATGGAATGAAGGTCTGAGAGAATGGCATTCTCCGTTTTTTCACCGACAAACGGCAGATCTTCCAGCGGCAAAAGTCCCAAACCGGCCATCCCGGTCAGGACGGCGGCCATGGAAAGTAGGGCTTTACGTGCGTTTCGCTTCATTTCTCAATTCTCCGACAAAACGAAAATGGGGGCAATTGTCCCTTAAAGACGAAAATGCCATCAAACTAAATCGACCCAAAATAATCAATGGATACAGTATACATCAAAATACGCAATTGTGTGTTTTTTTCTTCATAAAATACGAAAATTTTTCATCTAAAACAGGAGAGATCCGCAGATCTTGCTGTTTGTGAGAGAATTATGGCCAGTAGAGGACCGGAAATAAAAAACAGAGCGGCACATGGCGTACCGCTCTGCATCATTTTGCGTCTGAAAAGCCCGGAGTTAAATTAGAACATTTCGCGATATTTCTTCGCGCGCGTGACCAGATCCTGATCCGTGCATTCTTCAATGACGACACTCAGTGCCGGACCGAAGAATTCGGCATTCGGACGGCGCACGTTGTTGTGGTGCGCAAGATCCACGATCGCACGGTACGCATCCTGTTCCAGTGCCGGATCGGTGATGGATTCCATCGCGAATTTGGCACTCGCGACGTCGCGGATCGCACTCAAACGACTCAGAATGAGCTTTTTCTCATCAACGCGGACCGCACGTTTCATCGCACCGCGAAGCATTTCCAGTTTCTGCGCGGAAGTGGCCTGAATGCCGATTTTATCATCCGGCAGAGAAACGACGCGGATGTACGCGCGCAGAGCCTGGATCTTCTGCTCCTGCGTCATCGCATCACTGTCCGCGACCGCCAGCATCTGGTCAGCGTGGGCGGCATTCGGCAGATTGCAGAGCGCACGGACGGCAGCGTCACGATTGGCGTCCGATTTCAAATTTTCGTCAATGAACTTCCAGGCAGCGTCACCGCCGATTCGGCCAATGAGCGGCAGGACCAGCGTCCGGTCGCGATCCTTCGTCAGGACTAGAGCAATGTCGCCCGCACAGACGGCGGCGATCTGCTTTTCAGCATCATCGCGCGTACGGCCGGCCTCGAAAAGTTCCAGCGTGTCGACCAGTGCCGGAACGTTTTCTTTCTTCGCCATACGGCAGGCCATTCGGAGCAGGTCGGCACGATTCGCGCAGTCTTTCGCGGAAAGAGATGCGTAGATCGTCTGGAAAACGTCCACGTAGCGGTTCGTCAGGATCTCGGCGATCGTGCGGAATTTCTCGGCATCCTCGGTGTTGAGTGCCTGTACCAGCGCAGCATCAAAACCGTCGGCTTCCACCACACTCGCCACACGGATCACCAGTCCGCGGTCAAATCCCAGTTTGTCGAGCAGCGCGGGGACTTCGTTGGCCGTCGCGAGTTTTTCAAGAGCCAGAATACCGGCACGACGGAGGAAGTCCGCGTCTTCACCTTCCGCGTTCAGGACACTCAGTGCCAGCGGGAGGTACTTCCGGTCACCGCGGACCGCGAGGGACGCCAGAGTCTGGATCTTCAGCTCGGCGGAGAAGTTCGCGAAGTCGCGCACATACGCTTCGACCTGCGCGTCCGTCACGTACGGCAGAGCCTGCGGGAACTGCGTTTCGACGGCGGTCGAAATGTCCTGTTTGCGCTGGGCGATCGCACTGGCGATGCGCTGTTTGTCCGCGTCGTCAGCCTTCGCGGCTGCGGCGTTCAGAACGTCCACCGCTTTCTGTCCCGGAATGGTCGAGATCGTGCGGATCGCTTCGTCGCGCAGCGTGTATTCCTGCGAGGTCAGGAACGGAGCCAACGCGTCAATGTCCGCTTCCGTACCGATCCACTGGAACTGTTTCATCATCCAGACTTTCACTTCGTTCGTCGCTTCATTTCCGGCGAGAAGTGCTTTCATCTGGTCTTTCACGACGGCAGAGTCCATTCCCGGAGCGGAATTGCGGTAGCAGTATTCCTGCCAGGTCTGGTACGTCAGTTCGTGCGGGCCGACGCGGTGTCCTTTGGGATGCGCGAAAGTGCTTCCGTTGGCGTCCGCTTCTTTCGGACCATTGACCAGGATCGGCAGGAGGTCCGCGAGTTTGGGATTCTGTTCAAAATGACCGTCCAGCGTGGTCATGTACTGCGGGGTGTTCTGGGCTTCCGTAAAGGTCGTCGTGAATACGGCACCGGAAAAAACGGAGAGTGCCAGGATGGAAATTGCGGAATATTTTTTCATGGATTCTATCCTTGGTTGGTTCCAATTGTTCAAATTTGGGTCAGGTCAGTTTTTCCAAAAGTTACGGAAGGTCTCAGTCCATCGTGATCTGGTAGGGCGCACGCTGGACACGGCGGACCATGCGGGACGCGGCTTCGTCATTTTTGAACGTGCAGGTTTCACGATCCCAATCCAGACGGCGATTCAGACGGTAGCAGAACGCCATGAGCTGGCAGACGACGGCGGCTGCGGCCGGGTAGGCGACGTCCTGGAACGGGCGGACACGGTGACGCACGCACCAGCCGTACTCTTCCATCAGGCTGGTCTGGCCGCCTTTGTAGCGGCGAATATCCACCGCGCACAGCGGTTTGATCTTGTCGCGGTCCTGATTGTGGCGGAAGGTCCGTTCGGAACCGACGAGCGTGATGTCGTGCCCGCCGCGGGCATGGTAAAGTTTGAATCCGTTCGCGAAAATGGCCAGAACGCCGTTCGTGTCGTTTCCTTCACTGCGCGGAGGAAGGAGCGTGACCGGTTCTTCAAGGTCCATTCCCATGATGTAGAGCGTACCCGCGAATTTGTGTGCGCCCCAGTCGGCGAGGAATCCGTTTCCGTACTCCATGAAATTGCGCCATCCGCCGCCGTAGCTCCCGGACGCTCTCCACGAGCTGTACGGCACCCACGGAGCCTGGCCGAGCCAGCGGTCCCAATCCAGACCTTCCGGCTGTTCCTGCGCGGGAGTCCAGCATTCGATCGGCGGATTGCCGACGCCTACGTGCGCTTCCGTCACTTTTCCGAGTGCTCCGGACTGCACAACCGGCGCCATGTAGCCGTAGTCTTCCATCACGCGCTGGGAACCGCCCGTCACGACCCGATTGTATTTGCGGGCCGCCTTGACGATCTGACGGCTTTCGATCGGCGTGAGCGTCAGCGGCTTTTCGCAGTAGACGTCTTTGCCCGCTCGGCAGGCTTCGATCGCGATCTTCGTGTGCCAGTGGTCCGGCGTCGAGTTGATGATGACGTCCACGTCTTTCCATTCCAGAACGTCTTCGTAGCGGTCGAACTTTTTGCAGTCGTTTGTTTTGTAGTGCTGGTTTACGCGGTCCGCCGCGGAATCTTTCTGAAAAGCGAAGCAGTCGCACGCTCCAATGACCTGGAACTGGCTGGAGCCGAGAGCACCGCGCATCAGTTCATGACCGCGGTTTCCGTAGCCGATCAGAACGGTCTGAAGTCTTTCATTCGGAGAAAGTTTCCCTTCCAGTCCCAGAACGTGTCCGGAAACGAGGTAGGGGATCGCTGCCGCAGAGGCTGCGGATGCCATGAAGTGACGGCGGGTAAGTTTACCTGAGTTGGCCATAAAAACTCCTTAATGTTTGGTTGGATGGTTGGAATGGGACGAAAATCTCCTTTTATTTTAATTCACGGGGGGCTTTCTGTCAAGGGTTTCCAGAATTCTCTCAAAATTTTTTATTCTTTTTTTTAGAAAAAAAAGGAAAAACGCAGATCTTTGGGAACTTTTTCTGCAAAATAGAATGGAAATAGGGATTTTTGCGCGATTTTGGATGGAAATTTGCGAAACAGCCGGGTTTTACCCAAAGGCGATTTTGGAGAATGGAACCGCGTCTTTTCCCAAAAGAAAACTGCGGAACGGCCCGGGATATTTGACCGTTTCGCAGTCTTGAGTTTTTGAATTCGGGAGTGTGCTCTTAAGCAAATGCTTGCGTTTGAGTTTCCCTTCCCGAGTCCGGCGGCGTCAGTTTTTCTTTCCGGAGACCGGGACGCCTTTGCTCGCGAGGTAGTCTTTCATCTGCTGGATGGTGAAGATGCCGAAATGGGCGATCGAGGCGACGAGGACGGCTGAGGCATGGCCTTCCGCGACGGCTTCGTAGAGATGTTCGAGTTTTCCGGCACCTCCGGAGGCGATGATCGGGAGCTTCACCGCGTCGGCGATCGCGCGGGTCATCGGAATATCGTATCCGGTCTGCATTCCGTCGGCGTCCATGCTGGTGGGGAGAATGGCTCCTGCTCCGAGATCTTCGACCTTTTTCGCCCATTCCACCGCGTCGATTCCCGCGCCTTGCGTTCCGCCGCGGACGACGACTTCAAACCCGGACGGCATGGCCGGATTCCTGCGCGTGTCGATGGCGACCGTGATGCGCTCGGAGCCGAACATTTTCGCGGCATCGGCGACCAGCTGGGGATTCCGGACTGCTGCGGAGTTCATCGAGAGTTTGGAGACTCCCAGATCGATCATTTCGCGGATATTGTCGGTCGATCCGATCCCGCCGCCGACGGTGAGCGGAATGTGGATGCGTTCCACCGTGCGTTTCACGGCATCCAAGAACGTTTTGCGATTTTCCAGAGTCGCCGTGATGTCAAGAAACACGAGTTCGTCTGCGCCGGCTTCGTCGTATGCGGCAGCATTTTCAGCCGGATCGCCAACCTCTTTCAGTTCCACGAAATTGACGCCTTTGACCAGACGGCCGTCTTTGGTATCGAGGCACGGGATAATTTTGCAGTAGTCCATTTTGACTCCTTGAGAAGTTTGAGGTTTGGAAAAATTTGACTCCATATTTTACACAAATTGCGTTTCGCGTCAAGTCCCCGCAGGGGGGAAATGCATGAAATTTTTTATTTTCAGGACAGTCTGGAATGAAAAGGAAAACGGCGCAGAAAGAAGGACCGGTTTCTTTCTGCGCCGTGCTTTTTTAATCCAGCGTGAACGTGTACTCGTTTCTCTCCGAGCGTTCCCAGGCCATGTGCCGATAGCCGGGGATGATGTCGAAGAGCGGGGAGAAAGTGCGCGCCTTGACCGTCTTCAGATCTGCGGAGAATTCGAGCAGCCGAAGCCATCCGTCCCCGCCGTTTCCTTCCCAGCCGCCGCCGAGTGCCTGCGTGTCGAAAAGGAGCTGCGCGACGTCTTTTCCCGCGTCATTTTTGTCTTTTCGGAACGACGTGCACTCCGCCCAGTTGTCCGCGCCGGAACGGTGTCCGCAGATGACCAGGCGAATGTTTTTCGACGGTTTCACGAGCTTCTGCCAGATCGCTTCGCCGGCGTTTCCGCCTTCTTTGTTCAGCTGGTAGCCTTCCGTGAGCATCCGTTTGCCGTCCCCTCCCATATACGAGTGCGTCAGGACCGTAACGAAATGGTTCTCGTACTGCGGACGCGCCGCGAGTTCCTTCGCCCACGCCAGATTGTCGTCGGTCGGCGCGAACGGGAGTGAGATCGTCAGCATTTTCTGACCTGCGGGGGTCGTGAACTCAAACGCGGCGTTTTCGAGCGTCTTTTTGCCGAAGGTGTTCAGCCCCATCTCCACGAGGACGCCGTTCCAGCTCGGATTGCGTTCGGGGAAAAAGTATTTGTGGAGGTTCGTCTCGCGATTTTCTGCGGAACGGATCCCGTAGTCGTGATTTCCCGTGCAGACGATGTACGGAAGGACGCCGTCCAGACGCTTGAATGCGGTGGAAGTCGCGTTCCACTGCTGCTCGCTCGTCTGATTGTATCGGCCGACCCCCATATTGTTCTGCTCCACCAGGTCGCCGGCGACGAGGACCTGCTGAATGTTGAATTTTTTGACGTTTTCCTGGATCCAGGCGGTCATGAGCTCCAGAATGCCCTGATTGCGTCCGTACTTGACGTAGGACTGTGTGTCCGGAACGACGACCATCGTCCAATGGTCCTTTTCGGTCGGGAAATCCGGACCGGCAGCTTTGGCAGGTCCATTGGGAGCGGTTTGGGCAAAAGCCGGCGGGACCGCAGCCGAGCCGAACATTCCGGCAGACATGGCGGCGGCGAGCGTTTGGAGAGATTGGCGTCGATTCATCATTTTTTCTTCCTTTCAGGTAAATCCGTAACGGATCAGAGTGTTCTTCGGCAGTTCTGTCCTTTTTCAGGCGCATCCGTAGGATCCGCTCAGAGTACGTTCTTTCTCTTTTCGTGTTTTCATTGGAGAAAAAACTGCGGCACAGCTGCCGAAGGAATCATTTTAGTTTGAAATTTCCGAAATGTCAAGAGGGGCGGCTTTTTTTGTCAATAAATTTGGGGAAAAAGTTTGAAAGAGTACTTGCAGAATTTGAAAAAATGAGATATGATATAGGGAATGGTTCCGGAGAATGTGCGTCCCTGGAAGGTAGCGGAAGGAAGGAATAGAAAATCGCGGAGGAATTTTATGCTGAGATTTCATCAGATCCCATGCAGCTGCGGCAGAGTCCATGAAGTTTCCAAAACTCAGGCTGGAAGTTCGCTGACGTGCGATTGCGGTCAGGAAGTGTCCGTGCCGACTCTGCGAGAACTGAAAGATTTTCCGGTCGTGGAGCGTCAGGATCCGCAAACTGCCGAACTTACGCTTGCCTCTGCTTCCGGGGCACGGGAACGCCGAACGGGGCTGATTTTTGTGCTTTTCGTCGCGGCGGTGCTTTTTGCCGGGCTGGGCATCTACTATCATCAGACGTGCCCAAAAGTTCCGACGGTAGAAAATGCGGAAACTCCGTTTGAGGTCTGGCAGGTCTGGCAGACGCTGCGAACCGGGATCGATACGCCGCCGTCGCGCGGAGAAATGATCCGGACAGACACGATCCGGATGCACTGGCGCTGGATCGTGATCTGCGGCGGAGCGTCCGGGCTGTGTGTCCTTGGAATGCTTGCCGGAGTGCTTGTGCGGGTCGGCGGAAGAAGAACGGAAGAGGCAGGAACGCTGAAATGAGTGAAGAAAACGGATCCGGGCCGGAACCTGTTTCGGGAGGAGTCTCCAACGGGCGTTTTGAGGGGACGGCCGAGCACCGTTCCGATGGGCCTTCCGAGGTGGCGTTTGAGGCTCATTCCGACGGGGCGTTTGATGAGATCCGAACAGAGGTCTATTTCGAGCCGCCGACAGAACCGTGCGGAACTGGAACGGAAGATGCCGTCCCGTACGGCTGCGGAAATTCTCAGGAGCCGTTTTCGGAAATGGAGATCCTCGGGAGTACGGTCGTTCGGAAAACTGACGTTCGGAACACTGCGGACCGGTCGGCAGATGCGACACCTGCGGAAACCGTTTTTTTTGAGGATGCTTCGAGGGCGACAGGATGCGGAAACAGGAAAAAACGCATCGCCGGCACTTCGGAACGCCGTGTGCCGCAGGAGATCCCGGGCTACGAATTCGAGCGGTTTCTTGGAGCCGGCTCGTATGGTGAAGTCTGGATCGCCGTTCAGGTCAACACGATGCGCCGAGTCGCGGTGAAATTCTACACGCACGAGACGCAGAATATCGAATCTCTGACGCAGGAAGTCGAGAAACTTTCGCTTTTGTTCTCGGACCAGAATATCGTTCAGCTTCTTGAAGTCGGCTGGGATGCCCGGGTGCCGTACTATGTGATGGAGTATCTGGAAAACGGGTCGCTCGCTCAGCTTCTTTCGCAAAAAAAGTTTTCGATCGCGGAAGCGGAGGAAATGTTTGAGACCCTCCTGCGTGCAATGTGC
>CAZRGJ010000014.1:0-397 GCA_964599445.1 uncultured Planctomycetaceae bacterium
ATTGGAATTTTTGTATCATCGCGTTGGGAAATTCGGTGTTTTTCGAGGTTGCCTAGATATAATATGTATGTACATCAGGAGTTCTGACCCTGTTTTGCTGTACTTCCTCCCTGTCGCAAGGGCGTATTTTGCAGTAATTTCAGGTGTTCAGCACTCCCATTTTTGTTTCCCCGTTTTGAGATTGGACTACCATCTTTTCGTGTGTTCACACGCGGATCGACCATCACAAAAAGCAGCACTCAAAGAAAATAAAGGGGCCGTTTTGTCTTTGGACAAAACGGTGTTTTTTGTGAATTTTCCGGCAGGATTAAAGTTTTTCCGCAGCGGGTACGTATTTCTGTATAGGTGACGGAAAAGGTGCGTTCGGAGAGGAAAAAAAGAATGAAAAACGGGCTGG
>CAZRGJ010000014.1:407-19659 GCA_964599445.1 uncultured Planctomycetaceae bacterium
GTTTTGGAAGGCGGGGCGCTTCGCGGACTCTTTACGGCAGGCGTGCTGGATGTGTTTCTCGAAAATGACGTTCGGTTTGACGGAATAGTCGGCGTGTCGGCGGGAGCGGTCTTCGGGTGCAATTTTCAGTCCCGGCAGCTCGGAAGGACCGTCCGATACAATGCGCGGTACTGCCGGAGCTGGCGATACGCGAGCCTTCTGTCGGTCCTCCTCACGGGGAATCTCTACGGAAAGAAATTCTGCTACCGCGACATACCGGACCGGCTCGATCCGTTCGATCTGACGGCGTTTCAGGAGAATCCCGCGGAATTTCACCTCGTCTGCACGGACGCCCGGACGGGTGAGGCGGTCTATCATCGCTGCGGGGGAGAACGCCGTGAGGAGCTGATGGAGTGGTTCCGCGCCTCGGCCTCCATGCCGATCGTGTCGCGCGCGGTGAAAGTCGGGGGACGGAAACTGCTTGACGGGGGGATCTCCGACTCGATCCCGCTTCGGTATTTTGAGGGTCTTGGATACGAAAAAAACGTCGTGATCCTCACGCAGCCCGCCGATTTCCAGAAGAAAAAGGTCCGTTTTGCGCCGCTCATCCGCACTCTGCTTTGGATGTATCCGAATGTCGGCAGGATCCTGCTTGAACGGCATGCGCAGTACAATGCGCAGCTGGCGTACATTCACGTGCAGAAAACGGCCGGACGCGCCTTCGTCATCCAGCCTTCCGCGCCGCTGAACATCGGCCCCATCGAGCGCGACCCCGCCCGGATCCGTGAAGTTTACGAGATCGGCAGGACCGAAGGCCGAAAGCGTCTCGCGGAAGTGCGGGATTTTTTGAAATGATGCGGATCGGTCAATGCGGACGTGCGAAATACAGGGGAAAGACCGTCAGTCTTCCATGAAAATGCGGATGGTGAGGTCGAATTGGCCGTCGGTGTGGGGGTGTTTTTCCTGAATGATGGCGTAAAGGTATTTGCCTGCGTCCATGAGCCGGGAAAGTATCTCGTTTTTCGCGCGCGGAACGTAGCCGATCCGCTGTTTCGGCCGGCCTTTGGGAGAGACGAAGATCTGGATCGCCCGTTCATCGTATTCGTTTTGGGGTTCCCGAAGGAGGTCAAGCCGAAAGCCCGGAACGAGAAAGACTTCGACGTCCTGAAGATTTTCGGCAAAGAAAAGACCCGCGACATAGGTCTCGAGGAGAAAGATCTCCTGCTGAAATGGTTTTTTCGGCTGGCCGTCTGTCGGAGCGAGGTGCCAGAACGGCGTTTGCGGCTTCGAGGGGATCATTCCTCCCATTCGTCATCCTCCATTTTTTGGCATTGCGCACGGAGTTCGTCGAGCCGGTCTTCGCATCGTTTCTCCGCCTCTTCGAGAAACTTCAGCTGTTTTTCCAGAGTCTCCCGGTATTCTGCGACGGCGTCTTCATCCTGGAGAAATGCTTCGAATTTGAGCGGATAGGAATTTTTTTCAAATTCCAGCCGTTTGAGGATCCGGACGCGAGTTTTCAGAAGCTGCTTTCGGGTCGTGCAGAGGTTCCGAAATGCTTTTTCTTCGGCATCTCCTGAGAGTTTCTTTCCGGACGCATCCACCGCCGGGACGATCGGTTCCACGAGATGAAAAATGCCCAGGATCACATCGTAGTCCATCGTCTCGAACGCTTCCTGCGCGGCTTCCATGAAGCGTTCCTGAACGTCGGTCCTGTCCGGATTCAGGTCCGGGTGAAGATTCCGCATGATCGAGAAGTACTTTTTTTTCAGGTCGGCTTTCTGTTCTTTGGAAAGTTCTTCCTGAAACGTTAAGTATACGGATTCTTTTTTTATCGAATCATTCCAGTCGCTGCGTTCCTTCTCGAGCTGTTCGTCGATCTCGTCTTCGTCCGGCGTTTCTCCACGATTCAGGGACTGAAGGAAAAGCGTGATCTTGCGTTTCAGCCAGCGGACTTCTTCCGTCATTTCGGAGCACTCATTTTCCAGCTCGCCGACCTCCTGGAGATATTTGGCGAGGATCGACGGTTTTTTAAAGTGGATCAGTTCATCGTATTCGAGAAAAAGTTCCGAGACTTCTTTTCGCAGGGACACGGCCAGAGTCTGAAGCTGTGCGTATGTGAGCGGATCTTCTTTCATAAAACGGCCTTTTCGATGGAGTTGAACAAAAGTCGGAAACTCCCCGGCATGTGCGTGAAATGTCGGGGAGTTCTGCAGTTTCAGGCCTGAGACAGGCTGGTCCGGACTATGTGTCGATCCAGTCTGTTTCTGGTCCGTGTTTACGGAAGCGTCCGGGCCGGGACGCCTTCAAATGTGAGTTTCACGGGCTTGATGGTTCCGTCGGGATTGAATTCCATCTTTTCGATACACGTGCAGCGGTGATTTCCGTGGGTCTCGGTCAGCGGCCGGCGATGGTAGACCACGTACCATTCATCCGTTCCCGGAATGTTCATGACGCTGTGGTGTCCCGAACCTCTGGCGACGTTCAGATCCGGCTCGATGATTTTCCCGATCCGTTCGTGCGGGCCGAAGAGGGAGTCGGAAATGGCGTACGCGACGCAGTAGTTCGGTCCCGTCCAGCCGCCTTCGGACCACATGAAATAGTATTTTCCGTTTTTCTTGAAGACGCAGGGACCTTCAACGTAGTTTTTCGGAGTGATCTCCTTGAAGATCGTGCCGTCCTCGAACGGGATGAATCCGGTGAAGTCGTCCTTCAACTTCGCGATATTGCAGTGACGCCATCCGCCGTAAATCAGATAGTACTGGCCGTCATCGTCCTTGAAAACGTACTGGTCGATCGGCTGCGCACCGTTCACGATGTCGTTCACGAGCGGTTTGCCGAGCAGGTCGCGGTACGGACCTTCCGGTTTGTCGGCGACCGCAACGCCGATGCCGCCGATCTCGCCTTCATGAACGTCGTTGGCTCCGAAGAAGAAATAGTATTTTCCGTCCTTCTGAAGAACGCTCGGCGCCCACATCGCGCGGCGTGCCCAGGTGACTTCTTTCGTCGTGAGGATCTTTTCATGCTTCGTCCAGTTCACGAGGTCCTTGGACGAAAAAGCATCGAAAAAGGTCTGGTCGTTGAATGGTACGGAATAGGTCGGATAGATCCAGTACGTGTCGCCGTAAATGATGACTTCCGGGTCGGCGTACCAGCCGGGGAAAATGGGGTTTTCCGCTTTCGTCTGCGAGGACGCCAGGAAGGTGCACGCCGTCAAAATGACCGCGGAAAGTGCAGAAATCACGGAATGAAAACGGAACGAATGGAAGAACTTCATGTGTGAGGTCCCTGATTCGGAAAGTGGTCTGTGTGTGCGATTTTTCGAAAACGGCTTCGGAAAATCATTCTGTCTGTTCTATTATACTCGGGCTCCGGAAAAAGTCAAGAGACCCGTTTCGCGGTTTTTTGCCGGACTTTCTAGAATTTTTTAGAGGAAGATTTTAGCTCTCTGGACGAATTGGCGTCGGGGAGCTCCAAGTCCGCAGAATGTCGAGTGAAGGAGGAACGGCACCATGAATCCCGCAGTATTTTGTCTGAAACGAAAAGCGATCCTGATCTCGCTCACGATCTTGACGGTCCTTTACGGGATCTACGCATTCAGGCATCTTGGGAGACTTTCCTATCCGGATTTTACCATCAAGACCGCGATGATCACGACGCATTTTCCCGGTGCGTCACCGTCTGAAATGGAAGAGCTGGTCACGGATGTGCTTGAGGAAACGATCCAGTCCATGAGCGAGATATACCGGATCGAATCGATGTCTCAGGCCGGCGTCTCGTACATTACGGTGGAAATGCTTCCGACGCTCAAATCGCATGAACTTCCGCAGGTCTGGGACTTTTTGCGGAAAAAGATCGGCGATGCACAGTCCCGGCTGCCTCACGGATGCTCGAAGTCGGTCGTGACGGATGATTTCGGCGACGTGTACGGGATCTACTATGCGCTGTCGTGTTCGGAGGAGTTCGCGAAGGGGAAAACGGACGCCGAGCAGCTCATCTGGCTCCGCGAGCAGGGAGAGTGGCTGAAGAAGGAGCTGCTGAATGTTCAGGAAGTACGCGATATTGCGAAGATCGATTTCTACGGAGTTCAGCAGGAGGCGGTCTATCTGGAGATCCCGATGGCGAAACTCGCGACTCGCGGCTATGTGCCGTACCGGATCATGCACGAGCTGGAAAAGCAGAATCAGGTCATCGACGCCGGCGAAGTGCGCATTGGAAATGACCGCGTGCGGATCTCACCGACCGGGGATCTGGAATCGCTCAAGAGTATTTTGAATATCGCGGTCTCGGATTCCTCCGGAGAAAGTGTCGTGACGCTCGGCGACCTGGTGGAAAAGGATCCGCTTGAATTTGAAGTTCAGGAACCGCCCGTGACGCTTTTTCGGTTCAATGGGAGACCCGCGCTGGCGATGGGGATCTCGACGAAAGCGGGGGGAAACGTCGTCTTCATGGGGGAGGACCTGAATGCGATGCTCGCGGAGCTCCGGCAGACGCAGTGGCCGGCGGGACTGGAACTGGACGTCATTTTCGATCAGGCGCAAAACGTGACGGAATCGGTCGACGCGTTTCTCGTGAATCTCTACGAGTCGCTCGCCATCGTCATCGTTCTTCTGATGGTTTTCATGGGGCTTCGGAGCGGGATCCTGATCGGGGCGGTCCTGCTGCTGACGGTTTTGGCGACGTTCATCGTCATGTACTTTTGCGGGATCACGCTTCAGGTCATTTCGCTCGGCGCACTGATCATTGCGCTGGGGATGCTCGTGGATAATGCGATCGTGGTTCTGGAAGAGACGCTCATTGCCGTTCAAAAGGGGATCCCGCGCGAAACTGCGGCGGTCCAGGCTGTGGGAAAAAACCAGCTTCCGCTTCTTGGCGCGACGTTCATCGCGATCCTTGCGTTTACTGCGATCGGATTTGCGCCGGACAATATTGGGGAGTTCTGCGTGTCGCTGTTTCAGGTGCTCGCCATTTCGCTGCTTCTGAGCTGGGTGACGGCGGTCACGGTCCTGCCGCTTTTGTGCGTCTGGTTTCTGAACGTGCCGAAAGAGATCCAGACGGACCCGTACCGGTCCCCCTTTTACCGGGTCTACCGCAGTCTCGTTGGGACGGCAATGCGTTTCCGATGGCTGACGCTCGGAGGGACGGCCGTGCTTCTGGCGGTTTCTGTCGTCGGTTTCAGCCGGGTGCCGGATACATTTTTCGGGACTTCGACCCGGAATCAGTTCTTCATCGATTACTGGCGGACGGAAGGAACGGCGATCGAGGTGACGTCGGAAGACACCCGGCAGATCGAGGCGTTTTTGAAGACGCTTCCTGAAGTCCAGAGCGTCAGCTCCTTCATCGGTTCCGGGTCGCTGCGGTACATTCTGACGTATGAGCACCGGGATCCTGCGTCCTGTTTCTCTCAGCTTCTCGTGACGGTGGACGATTGGCGGAATGTCCCGGGAATCGCGGAAAAAGTCCGGGAATTCATGACGTCCAGACTTCCGGATGGAATGCCGCAGGTCCGATTTTTTCGGGAAGGTCCGTCCGTTTCGTATGCGGTCGAGCTGGAAATTCGGGGGCGGGAGGCTCTGGAACTTCACCGTCTTTCGGAGCGGGTGAAGGAGATCTTTGCGCAGTTTCCCGAGACGATCGAGCTGCGCGACGACTGGCGGCAGAAAGTGATGGTCCTGCGTCCGGAGATCCGCGAAGATACGGTCAAGCGGACCGGTTTGAGCCGTGCGGATATTTCCCGGGCCGTCCATACGAGTCTGCGCGGCATGACGGTCGGGTGGCTGCGCGTTGGCGAGGACAATATTCCGATCCTGTGGCGTCTGCCTGCCTCGGAAAGAGCGGACGTCGAAAATCTCGCCATGATCCAGGTCTACTGTCCGGCACTGAATTCCTTTTTGCGGCTCGATCAGCTCGCATTTCATCTCACGAACCTGAAATACGAAGATCCGATCCTGCGTCGGGTGGACCGAAAGCCCGCCATCACGGTAGAGTGCAATGCGTCAGGAGTTCCGGCGTCCGTTTTGCGTGAGAAACTGTCGGCGGCACTGAAAGAGGCGGATTTCCGTCTTCCCCCCGGTTACGAAATCGCCTGGCGCGGTGAGTTTGAGGCGTCGGAGAAGGGAAAGAGGCCGCTGGCGCGTATTTTTCCGGTCTGTTTCCTTGGAATGTTTCTCATCTGCGTCGCGATGTTCAACCACCTGCTTCAGCCGATCCTGATCTTCCTGACGGTCCCGCTGTCGGTCATCGGAGTGACGCTCGGACTGCTGGTGACCGGTCATTCCTTCGAGTTTCTCTGCATTCCGGGATTTCTCGGACTTTCCGGGATGCTCATCAAAAACGGGATCGTGCTCGTGACGGACACGGACGCGATGCTGGCTTCCGGAAAACTCAGCGCATGGGATGCCGTCATCGAGACTGCCGTGACGCGCTTTCGCCCGGTCGTTCTGGCCTCCGGGACGACGATACTTGGAGTGGCTCCGCTGCTTGGAGACGCATTTTACGGTGCGCTTTCTGCCGTCATCGTGGGGGGACTGCTTGCCGCGACGCTCCTGACGCTCGTCGTCCTGCCGGTTCTCTATACGGCCGCACACCGGATACATCCGCAGCAGACCGTGCCGGAAGATGAAAGACGCTGAAACGTGCGGAAACGTGCGGAAACGTGCGGAAAGACACAAAAAAGCGCATGACCCGGAATTTCAGGTCATGCGCGGAATCGAGAGCGGGAGTGCCGGGAAACCGGTTTACTCCTGAGTCAGTGTCGAGTTTTTGTCGTTTCCGGTCAATTCACGGAATTTCTGGAACGTCACGCCGTCCTCCGGCTGACCGCCCCAGTAGAAAAGCGGAATGTTTTCCACTTTTTTCGCGTTTCCCGTCGGCTGGACGTAGCGGTTTCGGTCGAGATGGAATTCGGAAGCGCGCGGATGGTGGAACCAGAGCATATGCTGTTTCGTGCGGCCGAGCTGGTTTTCGACGTACTCGATCTTCTCCGCTTTGGCGTTGAAGCCGTACGCGAGAAAATGGGCTGCCCGCTTATTCGGTCTCTGCGCGTGACTCCAGCCGAATCCGGAATCTCGGAAATCGTTTTCCGCGACGGTCAGTGACTTCACGGTCATTTCGGGACTGGTGAACCAGATCTCGTAGCACTGTTCGCAGTTGACGCACCGATTCTTGCGCCAGACCATCTCTTTCAGCTCCCCGGCGTCGGGTCCCTGATTGGTCATGGCGGTGTCGTAGACCTGGAAAAAGTAGTTTTCTTCGACGAGAAGATCTTCATTTCCCGACCAGAATTCGACGCCGTTTCCGTAGCGGGTCGGAATGGGACCGCGCGTGTAGAGCCAGCTCCCGCCGATCCAGAGGAAATCATTTTTTCGAACGACACAGTGTCGGCAATTCGGACCTCCGCGCAGACCGTGGCCGCCGGTGTACGCCAGAGAGAGTCCGTCCACGATGATGTGCTCGGAGGCGGTCAGGTCGATGAGATTGCATCGGCACGCAGCTTCCATCATGGAGTAGAATTCCGCCGGATTTTTCTCGGAGCGGAAGTAGAGCCGATTCTCCGTCAGGTCGTGGAAATAGTCTCCCTGTTCCTTCAGCGACGCCAGCTCCCAGCGTTTCCAGCCGCAGATCGTTTCTTCCGAGCCTTTTTTCTTCATGATGATGTTGCCGACATCGTGGAAAAGCCCCACGGAGTCGATTTTGACGGACTCGGCCTCAAGCGGAATGAACGAAAGGGTACTTCCCTCCGGGAGCAGGGGACCGCAGAAGAAGGAAATGCGTCCGTCCGTTTTGGTTTCCGGGACCGTTCCCTGAAAAACGAGTTCGAGCTCGGTCCATTTTTCACCCGCTTTTACGCTGGTTTTGCTGAGTATGCCGTAGCGGGACCATGGTTTCCACGCCATCATGAGATTCGCGCAGCCCGCCAGTTTTTTCGCGAGTTCTTCATTCATGAGGTTGACCGTTTCGTCGCCGTTTTGGGTAAGACGGACTCGGCAGCGGAGACGGAAAGCGCAGTTTTCCGGAAGCGTGAAGGAGGAGCAGGTCAGCTGAATATCGCAGGCACGGTCTGTCGCCTGGAGTGTCTGGAGCGTGCAGAGCGTGCGTCCCTCTTCATCTTTCGAGACGTTCCATCGTGTCTTTGCCTTTCCCTCGGAATAGTGGTGCCAGTTCCCTTCCTGAAATTCCGAATAGCTTCCGAGCGTGCGGACTTTGTCTTCCGGAGTCACCCAGGTCCCCGGGGCGTACCGTTCCCAGAGTTCCGGCCGCGTCATGTCGAGACTTCCGCGAAGTTCCGGTTTGGGACCTTTTCCGTAGCTTGTGTAGGTGATGGGGGCACCGGGGCTTCCACTGCGTCGGCAGAGGATCCGCTCCCGCCAGACCTGACCGCAGCGCAGCGCGATCGTGTCGCCGGGCTGGAAGGGGTACGTGTTGACATTACGGAGCGTTTTCCATGCGTTTTCCGGCGCGGTGCCCGAATTTGCGTCGTTTCCGTTTTGGGCATCGACGTAGAAGTTTTCTGCGGATGCACAGACGCAGAGACTCATCAGGACGGCAAAAACCGTGAAGAAAATTCTTTTCATGAGGCAGGTCCTTAAGGAAATGGCGGGGAAATGGATGCGTCGTCTGTTTCCGAAAGATCAATCGTCGGAAATCGTGACGCGGAAAGTGGTTTGGGGAGCCGTTTCTTCAAAAACGACGTCTCCGCCATGCATTTTAGCAAGAATTCGCGCTTTCGTCAAGCCAAACCCCAGCCCTCGGCCGGATTGGTAGGAAGAAAAGTAGGGATCGAAGATGAATGGACGGATCTCGCAGGGAATTCCAGTCCCGGTGTCTATGATGAAAAACTCGGTCAGTGCTTTCATCGGACGCCGGCGATACGAAATGGTGAGTTCGCCCGGACCGCCCATCGCCCGGAGTGAATTCTTCACGAGTGCCCGGAAAAGGACCATCATCTGCGTTTCGTCGGCAAACAGAATGTCTTGGCGCGTCTCTGCTTCATCCGGTTCGCCTGGCTCATCCGGTTCGGCGTTTAAGGTTTTGAGTTCCGTGTCGGAAACCGGTTTCCGGATCTGAAAAGAGACGCCCTGCTGCTGAAATCTTTCCGCGAAGCTGACGCGGAGCTTTTCCAGAAAATCAGGGATCTGAAACTGCTTTTTTTCCGGCATCGGCGGTCTGGCGATCAGCCGGAGGTCCGCGATCATGTCCTGTGCCCGCTTGACCTGCGTCAGGATCACTGCGAGGTCGGCACATTTTGCCGGATCCGTTTCCTCCCGAAGCAAAAGCTGGACCCGCCCGCTGACGGCCGCCAGCGGATTGTTCAGGTCATGTCCCGCACCCGCGGAAAACTCGGCAAGGAGTTCCGGCGAGAGGGAACGATATTCGGAAGGATCAGGCATCTTGATTCAAATGAATAAACTGCGGAATGAAAACGGAATTCCGGCGGTTCCGGAATAAAAAAAGGAGTCGAAGCCCGGAACTCCAACTCCGCAAAAAACGCTGAGTCGATCAGCGGTTGACTTCCATGTCGAGATGCTGGCAGATGAGCTTCAGCAGAGTATCGACGTCGAACGGTTTCTGAAGGAATTCATTCGCTCCGCTTTCTTTCAGGTCGCGAATGCGGTTTTCTTCCACCATGCCGGAAATGCAGATGATGCGCACATCATCCATCGTTTTGTCGCTGCGGACGCGCTGGCAGACTTCCTTGCCGTTGATGTCGGGAAGCATGACGTCCAGAACGATGAGGTCAGGATGGTATTCCTTGACCATCATGCCTGCATCAAAGCCGTTGTTTGCCGAGCGAACTTCAAATCTCCCGTCGCGCTGGAGCATATCCTGGATCAGCGTAACGATCTCCGCGTCGTCGTCGACCAGCAGGATCTTGCGGAGCTGGCTTTCAAGCGCATCCGTCGGAATGTTGTTCTCTCGCATGAAAATGAAGAGCTGTTCGCGCGGAATACGGCGAAAACGGCTCCCCGGGACGCGGAATCCTTTCAGCTGTCCCGTATCAAAGCAGCGAATGATGGTCTGCTGACTCACCTTGCAAATTTTCGCGGCTTCGCCTGTCGTGTACACAGTTTTCATCACGGCCATTTTAATTCCTTCCTAATACCGTAGTGTTACTATCACTCATATTTTTCAGAGAATCCCAGTCATGCCGGCATTTCCTTTTTTTCTGATAGTTCCGATTATACCCATTTTACCTGTAGTGTCAATACCAATTTCAGCATTTTAGCAAAATTTGTCAAAATTGGGAAAATATAAAGAATTTTTCTCACAAAAAATCCAGAATGAAAGGGGGATCTGCCCAATTTGGGAGGTTTACCGGACTGTTTTGATGAGGTCTTTCTCTTAAAAAAGAGGAAGCGGCACTCAAAGTACCGCTTCGTTCTTTTTTTTATTTTGAAAATTTTGCAGAATTTGCGAGATCCGAGGAATTCGCGAATTTGCGAATTCTCGAGATCAGCCGTAAATGCGCATACGCACGGTCTCGTTCACGACGCAGTCCAGCTGATTGATGGATTCGATCGCGCCGAGGATCGCCCCTTCTGTCGTTTCATGCGTCATGATGATGATCGGAATGATGTTGTCGTTCGCATTTTCCTGCACGCAGGAGCAGATCGAGATCCCTGCCTTGCTCAGGATGTCGGCCAGGTCTGCGATCACGCCGAGGCGGTCTTCCACCATCACGCGGAGATAGTAGCGTCCCGTGACGTCCGCAGCTTTGGCGATCTCGATATTTTCGGCCGATTTTTCCGGATTCCAGAGATCGAGCGTATCGAAGGTGATCTTCGTGCGTCCGACGATCGTATCGATGACGTCCGCGACGACGGCACTTGCCGTGGGAAGCTCACCCGCGCCTTTGCCGTAGTAGAATGAGTGCTCGACGGCATCTCCAATGACGCTGACCGCATTGTACGCACCGCTGACGGCAGCGATCGGCGAGCCTTTTTTCACCATCGTGGGGCAGACACTCAGTTCCAGTTTGTCCGGCGCACCGTTTTCGCCGCGGAGACGATTCGCAATGGCGAGCAGCTTGATGCTGTATCCGAGCAGTTTGGCGTATCGGAAATCCGTGCCCGCGACGGTTTCGATCCCGACTTTCGGAATGTCTTTCCAGTCGAGATGGACGCCGAACGCGATGTGCGAGAGGATCGAGAGTTTCTGCGCGGTGTCGGACCCTTCCACGTCCATGGCCGGGTTGGCTTCGGCAAAACCGAGACGCTGGGCTTCCTTGAGGGTCGGCGCGTAGTCGCTTCCGTGCTCTTCCATGTTGGAGAGGATGAAATTGCACGTACCGTTCAGGATCGCGTGGATCGACTCGATCTCGTTGGCCGCGAGCGATTCGCTGATGGCCGCGATGATCGGGATACCGCCTCCGACCGCGGCTTCAAAGGCGACGGAAACGCCTTTTTTCCGGGCTGCGCAGAATATCTCTTCTCCGTAGGTAGCCAAAAGCGCTTTGTTGGCCGTGACGATATTTTTGCCGGCCTCGATCATTTCGAGCATGATGGTCCGTTCCACACCCGTGCCGCCGATGAGCTGGACGACGAGCGAGATCTCCGGATCGTTCAGAATATCATGATAGTCGGCGGAGAGCATACCTTCCGGAAGCTGGATGCCGCGGTCGCGCGTCGTGTCGAGGTCCACGATCTTCACGAGCTGGACATCGCAGCCGGTCCGCTTGCAGATGCGTTCTTTTTCAAGAAGGAGGAGTTTTGCCACGCCGGTACCGATGGTACCAAATCCGACCAGGCCAACTTTGATTGTTTTCATGGGTTTATTCAAAATGGGTTAAAGGTGTTTCGGAATTTTCCATTATTTTACCAGACTTCGATGAAATTTCAAGGAGGCGCGGAAATTTTCTGCGGACTTTTCTCCATTTTGAAGAAAATTTTTTGTTTTTGTCCGCAGAAAATCTTTCACGATTTGAAATGACGTCAGAATAGGTAAAATCACTCCGGGATGCAGAGTCGAAATCCCAGTGCTGCGTCCAGAACATTGGGAGCGTCCCAGCTTCGGGCACCGCTTCGCGCACTGCGGATGAGGAAATCCCAGCTTCCGCCGCGATTCGTCCGGTACTGTCCGACGGAAGGTCCGACGGGGTCCGTCACGCTTTCCGTCGGGGATTCGCCGTACCAGTCGAGGCACGATTCGAAGACGTTTCCGTACAGATCGTAGAGACCCCACGGATTCGGCCTGAACGAACGGACGGGCGAGGTGAAGAAAAAGCCGTCGCGGAATTCGGGGATCCCGGGAGATTTCGGAAATCCCGCCTTTTCGCGAAACGTTTCGTCCACGACATTTCCATAATGGACCATTTCTTCCCGGTCGTCTCCGAAGAAAAAGACCGTCTGCGTTCCTGCGCGGGCAGCGTATTCCCACTGGGCTTCCGTCGGGAGCGTGACGGTCCGCTTCAGACGCTCGGAGAGCCAGCGGCAGAACGAAACGGTATCTTCCCACGTGATGCAGACGGCAGGATGGTCGTCGGTCTGCGGGAAACCCGGATCCGTCCAGTCGATCCCCTCCGCCTGAACGATCTGTCCGTCATGCCAGCCGAAACCGCCGAGACCGTTCAGTCCTTTTCCGCTGTCGTGCCCGGTCTCCTCCGCGAATTTACGGTACATTCGGACCGTGACGGGCGTTTCGAGAAGCCAGAAACCGCGCGTCAGACGGACGGTGTGCCTCGGTTCGTTGAAATCGTACGGGTAGCGGGACTCGTACCATTCTTCAAAGGAACTTCCCATCGTGAATTCGCCCGGCGGACACCATCGGAAAACGTACTCGATCCCCGCGTCGTTCAGAACGAGCTTCTCGCCCGCTTTCCGTTCCTCCGCCATGAGCGGGAACGCGGAAAGGAAAAGGACGAAAAAGAGGAAGAAAATGACCGGATTGGGGGCAAGGAAACGCATTTTTCTCTCCATTTAAAATAGGGGGCTGTTTATTTATCGATTCATTCATGAACAATAGGAGTCTGGGGATCCAGAAGTGTTTCCAGCTGGCGGGGAAGGCGGAAGCTGGATTTACGGTAAAGATCCAGAGCCGTTTTTCCATCGTGGTTTTTTACAGACCGGTCAACGCCCTGCTTTACCAGAAATCCCATGACTTGAAGATAGACATCGAGCCAGAAGAAGGGACGGTGAAGGACGGTATTTCCCTCATCGTCCCGCGCGTGGATGTCCGCGCCGTGGTCGAGCAGAAGCTGGAGCGTCTCCAGTTTGGGCATATAGCTGCCGGCCAGAGCCAGTAAAGGCGTTTCTCCCTTGAAATTCCGTGCGTTGACGTCCACTTTCCCCTCCGCGAGCAGGTATTCTGTCATGGCGAGATTTCCCGCGGAGACCGCATTGTTCAGCCAGTTTCTGTTCGAGTACGCGATATGGGCTTCCGTTATCCACGCTTCGTCGGCGGGAGTGCGTTCCCGCATATGTTTCAGGATGGCTTCCAGCGTTTCGGGACGGCATTTTCGTGCGGCACGGGACATCCATGACCATGGATCCGCGCCGAGACGGACACATCGGAGGAGTTCGTCTCCGTCTCCGCGTTCGGCCGCCTGAAACGCGGTTTCCTGAAGTTCGTGAATTTCTTCGGGTGAAAGAGGGACGGAAACGGGAGTTTGCTGTGCCGAAACGGGAGTTTGCTCTTCCGTCGGCTTCGGCGGATCCTCGCAAAACGCGGTACTCCCCACGGAAGGCTCATCGCGCCGAGAAGAAAAAACGCGGGGATGGAAACGGCGGGTCTCATGCTGGTTCTCCTTGTGTTGTGTGTTTGGCAGGACGGGGCGAGGCGGGAAAAAGCCGCTGAAATATCGAGACTCCAGCGGCTTTAAGCGGGTTCAGAAATGCCGTGCGGACCGGACTAGAAGATGTAGCGGTTCACGACGTTTTCGTAAAGTTCCTGATTTCCGGACGCGATACCGGAGACTTCGCCCTTTTCCAGCATGTACTTTTCAAGGGATTTGAAGTCGTGCTTTCCGGCTTCGATCTCGGCTCCGATGCCGGAATCCCAGCTGGCGTAGCGTTTCGCGACCATTTCGTCGAGGATGCCGTCCTTGCGGATCTGCGCGGCGATCTGGAGACCGCGGGCAAACGTGTCCATGCCGCCGATGTGCGCGTAGAAAATGTCTTCCGGCGTCCAGCTGTCGCGGCGGACTTTCGCGTCGAAGTTGAGACCGCCCGTGGTGAATCCGCCGTATTTCAGAAGGATGAGCATGATCTTCGTCGTCATGTAAATGTCGGTCGGGAACTGGTCGGTGTCCCAGCCGAGGAGCATATCGCCGGCGTTCGCGTCAATAGAGCCGAGGCAGCCTTGCATCGCGGCGTATTCCAGCTCATGCTCGACCGTGTGGCCCGCGAGCGTCGCGTGGTTCGTTTCGATGTTCATCTTCACCTTGTCTTCCAGACCGTAGGCACGGAGGAAGTTGATGCACGCGGCCGAGTCGAAATCGTACTGGTGCTTGGTCGGTTCTTTCGGTTTCGGTTCAAAGTAGAACTGACCGTCGAAACCGATCTCCTTCGCGTAATCGACTGCCATATGCATGAACGCGGCAAGATGGTCGATCTCGCGCTTCATGTTCGTGTTCCAGAGGCACATGTAGCCCTCACGGCCGCCCCAGAACGTGTAGCCCTTCGCGCCGAGTTCCTTGGAAACTTCGATCGCTTTCTTGACCTGCGCCGCGGCGTAAGCGAAACTGTCTGCATTGCAGGAGGTCGCCGCGCCGTGCATGAAACGCGGATTGCTGAAGAGGTTTGCTGTTCCCCAAAGCATCTGGATGCCGGTGCGATCGATCTCTTCCTTGAAGACCTTCACGACTTCGTCGAGATTTTTGTTCGTCTCGGCGAGCGTCGCGCCTTCGGGAGCCACGTCGCGGTCATGGAAGCAGAAGTACGGCATCTGGAGTTTTTCGCAGATCTCGAAGAAGACGCGGACGCGTTTCTGCGCGTTGGCGACGTCATCGACGGCACCTTCCCACGGACGGGACATGGTCGCGGAACCAAAGGGATCCACTCCGTTCATGCGCATGGTGTGCCAGTACGCGGCAGAGAAATTGAGGTGGTCTTTCATGCATTTGCCTTCGACCAGCGCACTCGGATCATAGTAGCGGAACGCGAGCGGATTCTTGCTTTCGGGACCTTCAAAATTGACTTTGGAAATGTTGGGGAGGTATTCTGCCATGCGGAACTCCTTTGGGTAAATAAATCGATGGAATTGGAAATTTGAGGGATCTGAAATGAAAAACATTTCAGGATGCCGTCATTTTAGCGTCTGTTTCAAAAAAGTCAATGCTTTCCCTGCGTTTTTTTATGGTGAATGGGGAAAAAAGAGGGAGATTTTGCTGATTTTGCGCAGTGTGCGGGCACTCGATCTTGCCGGGATGCCGAAGGATTCCCCTTGCATTTTGTCCGCGATTTGGTAAAATGAGAGAGATCCGTGCGTCCTGCGGATCGAGAAAGAAAAGGAAGTTTCAGAAAAATCCAGAGAGGAGGTTCCGCCATGAAAAATCGTCTGATCCTCGCGGCTTTTTTGACGGCCGGGATCGGAGCAGCTCCGTGGTGTGTTCAGGCGGAGATGCCGAATGAAGCGAACGTCGGCGTGCTGGTAAAGGCGCTGAGCAGTCCGTCTGCCGCAAAACGGACGGAAGCGGAAAAGGAACTTTTGGAGTTCGGACCAGCCGTCCTGCCGTTTTTGCCGGAGTCCGTCCGTTCTCCCGAAGCCCGAATGCGGCTGAACCGCGTCCGGACCCAGTTGGAGCGTCAGACGGCAGAGAATTCTCTGGAGGCTGGGCGCGTGACGCTGGATGCCGGGACGCCGACGGATGAGATCGCGGAAAAAATCGTTCAGCAGACGCAGAATCTGATGGAGTTCACGCTGCCGGACGGGAGTGTGTATCCGCCGCAGGATGAGGAAACCGGTGAGCGGAAAACCGGCGAAATCGGCGAGCGGGAAACTGTGCCGTTCTGGGAATTTCTGGATTCTTTCTGCGATGAATTCCAGCTTGAGCCGCAGACCATGACCGGCCGGAAAGGGCTTCGTCTGGTACGATCGTATCGGGAAATGCCGAGAAACGCCGCGGAAAATGAGCGGATCGCATATCTTGGACCGTTTCGTCTTGAGCCGCTCAAGACGACTTCGACGCTCCTTTTGGCGTCCGACACTCCGGGGACGATCCTTCAGATGGAACTCGCCTGGGAACCGCGCATCCAGCCGGTTTTTGCGTACCTGACGCTCACGGAAGCGGAGTTTTTTGACGCGCAGGGCCGTCCGGTCGGAGCGGAAGGAGACTCTGCCGAGGAAGACGGAACGGCGAAACCGCTGAAATTGCCGTCCGTGGAGCATGAGATCCTCATCGGGCAGAGTGAATTCCGTGCCGTGTGCGATCTGCCGCTTCCCGGCAGGAAGATCCCTGCGGAAGCCCGTTCCGTGACGCTGCGCGGGAATTTTTCGGCCGTTGCGTGCGGGACGAAGAAGGAATTTTCGTTTGGAGACCTTGCTTTGAAGCTGGATCGTCCGTTTCCTCCGGAGACTCAGCGTACCGCGGCGGTGCTCGTGACCATGACGGACCTGCGCTCGGAAAAGGTCTTTCGAGAAACGGAGGTTCCGGCGGATGAAAAGCCGGAGATCTCTCAAACGACAGACGGACGTGAAGAAAACGCGGTCGAAGAAAGCGGAGAGGTCCAGGAATTCCTGACCGTCTCCATTCGCTACCGCTACGAGGAACCGCATGAGGCGCTGGAATCGCACCGAACGTGGATCTACGAAAATGAGGCGGAGCTGAGACACACGGACGGCAGGAGCATTTCGGCGCAGCGTTCGGAACTTCGGCGTCAGACTCCCAATGAGATCGCGCTGGATCTTTACTTTCCGGCAGATTCGGAGATCCTTGGAGATCTTTCCGGCTGGGAGATCGTCTATCCGCGTCCTTCAGGGATCTATGAGGTCGGGCTTCCGTTTGAGCTGAAGCAGATCCCGCTTCCATAGCGTCGGAAAATGTCCGGCCGGTCAGGTGAAGAAAACGTTTTTTCAGGAAAGGAATTCCGGATGAAGATCCTTTTGGTGTCTCCGCGCGGTTTTTGTGCCGGAGTGAATCGGGCGATCGCTGCTCTTCATGAGGCAGTGGAACGTTGGGGAATGCCGTTTTATGTTTTTCATGAGATCGTGCACAATACGTGGGTCGTGGAAGAATTTCGGCGGCTCGGGGTCCATTTCGTCGATTCGGTCGAAGAGGTTCCGGACGGGGCGAATCTGATGTTTTCGGCACATGGTGTCTCGCCGAAGATCCGGAAACGCTGCGAAGAAAAAGGGATCCGGGTTGTGGACGCCACGTGTCCGCTGGTGACGCGGATCCACAGACAGGCGGCTCAGCTTGCGGAATCCGGATTTCAGATCCTCCTCATTGGCCATGCCGGACATGATGAGATCGTCGGGATCGTGGAAGAGGCACCGGAGGCGACGATCGTGCTTGGATCTGCCGAGGAAGCGGAACGAGTCTCCCTTTTGGATGGAAAGCCGGCCGCGTACCTGACGCAGACGACGCTGGCGGGCGATAAAGCGCAGAAGATCATTGATGTCCTGACTCGGCGTTTTCCGGATATTCTTCCTCCAAAGACGAACTGCATCTGCTTCGCGACACAGAATCGCCAAAAAGCGGTGAGTGAAACGGCAGGGGAAACGGATCTGGTCCTGATCGTCGGCAGCCGGAACAGCTCAAACAGTCAGCGTCTGCGTGAGCTTGCAGAACGGCAGAACGTTCCGGCATTCCTGGTCGATGGACCGGACGATCTGCAGAAAGAATGGTTCTCGCCGGACCAGACGGTCCTGATCTCGGCGGGCGCGAGTGCTCCGGAGTCGGTCGTGGAAGACGTCGTTTCCTGGATCCGGACGCATTTTAATGCGGATGTGGAACTGCGGGAGATCTGCCGGGAAACGCTCCAGTTTCAGCTGCCGGAGATCTGAGAGACCGGAGATCCCGGAATGCTCGGAGAGCAGGAGGCCGGAGCGTCTCCATGCGGCGGTGCAGACGGGTTTTCGGACACAAAAAAACTCAGGAAACGGAACGTTCTGTTTCCTGAGCGGAGATTTTTCAGACCGCAGAAAACCGGCATTTGCCAGACGATCTGCCGAATTATTCTACCGGAACGACCTTCATCCGCATTTTGTCCGGGACGGAAGGTTCCCAGGTAGAGGGAAGCAGTTTCGTTTTGTTGACTTTCATCCCTTTCAGGTCGAAAATGTAGATGTGCTGGTCTTCGTTGCTCTTATGGAGCTTGATGGCCATGGGACGCACTTCCGCCGCAAAAGAAAGGATGATCTCGGCACGTTGAAATTCACTCGCATCTTCCGATTTTTTCGGGTAGGCTTCCAGCCAGAACTGACCGGAGCGCGTCAGATAGGCCGCCGGCTGGACGTGGCGAATATAGTATCGGCTCTTTAATTCTTCTGCCGTGGCTCCGAACAGGAATGGAAGCGGTCCCTGCGTGATGGCTTTTCCGCGCATTTCCGGCGGGAGCGTGTATTTGTCGATCTGTTTCTGGGCGTATTTATACTCGTAGACGAATTCGCCGTCGCAGATCCATTTTTCGGAAGGTGCCCCATCTTTCGTCAGGACGGAAAACATTCCGTGGTCTGGGGCTTCGTAGCGGATCTCGCCTTTTTCTTCGATCGTGACCGGCTGGGAACTGTCCAGAGCGCGTGTGTATTTGAGACGGCGGAATTCCGTTTCAAACGTTTCGATCGCGGTGCTGAATTTCTCCCAGCGGTTCAGGATCGCGTCCGTCTGTGCCTGCTCTTCGGCTGAAAGCACGAACGGAACGGGCATGGGACGTTCCAGTGAGCCGTCAGCCTGCTGAACGATCGGAGCCGCCGGGGATGCTGCGGGAGAAACCGTCGGGATCCCTCCGGAGACTGCGGTTCCGGAAGACGGAACGCCGGGTTGAGCGGCGGGAATTCCGGGCTGAGCGGCAGGAATTCCAGACGGGACCGTCGAAACACCGGGCTGAACGGCAGGAGACTGGCCCCGAAATGTCTGGGACTGCATAGCCTGCGCTCTGGCAAACGGCTGGGCCGGAGTGTAGGAATTTCCGCCTGCTGTCTGGGCAAATGCCGGAACAGAGCAAAGTCCTGCCGCAAGGAGCATCATGGAAAGTTTTGAAAGCGAAAAGCGAAAGATCTATTGCTGTAAAGAAAACCAAAGAAGGTGCAGTAATGGCAAATAATTCTTAACGGGGAAGATAAAAAGGAATCTTTAGCGTAAACGTACTCATATGTATCCTGATAAATGCATGGATGAGAG
>CAZRGJ010000015.1:0-9672 GCA_964599445.1 uncultured Planctomycetaceae bacterium
GCCCGGTTATTCAGGCTGTTGGTATCGCAAATGAAGCGGACACGGAGCGCGCGAACCGTTCGTCAGCTGAGCTGGTCCTCCTGGATTCTGGAGGCGGAACGGGGATGCTTTTCGATCATTCGCTGCTTCGCGGGATCCGGCATCCTTACTTTCTTGCCGGCGGCCTGACCCCGGAAAATGTCGGCGAGCTCATTCGAAATTTGGAGCCTGCGCCTTGGGGCGTGGACGCGAGTTCCTCCCTTGAAAGTGACGGAGTAAAAGATCTGGCGAAAATGAAGGCTTTTGTGCAAGCGGTCAGAAAGGAGTGATTTATGAAAAAAGGAAGATTTGGGATCCATGGCGGGCAGTATATTCCGGAAACGCTCATGAATGCCGTCATTGAGCTTGAAAAAGCGTACGAGAATTTTCGGGAAGATCCGGAATTCGTGAGAGAGCTGGAAACGCTTCTTCACGAATACGCGGGCCGTCCGTCCCGGCTTTATTTTGCGGAAAAGCTGACCAGAACGCTCGGCGGGGCGAAAATTTATCTGAAACGGGAAGATCTGAACCATACCGGATCGCACAAGATCAACAATGTACTTGGTCAGGCTCTTCTTGCGAAAAAAATGGGAAAGAAACGTCTCATCGCGGAGACCGGAGCCGGACAGCATGGTGTCGCGACGGCGACCGCTGCGGCTTTGATGGGGATGGAATGTCTCGTTTTCATGGGAGAGGAAGATACTCGGCGTCAGGCTTTGAATGTTTACCGGATGAAATTGCTTGGAGCGGACGTTGTTTCGGTAAAAAGCGGGACCGGCACGCTCAAAGACGCTGTGTCGGAGGCCATGCGGGAATGGTGTTCACGGATCGAGGATACGCACTACTGTCTCGGTTCCGTGATGGGACCCCATCCGTTTCCGGAAATCGTCGGGGATCTTCAGGCCGTCATTTCCAAAGAGCTTAAGGAGCAGCTCCTCGAAAAGGAAGGACGCCTTCCGGATGCCGTCATTGCCTGCGTCGGCGGAGGCTCGAATGCGATCGGGAGCTTTCGGTATTTTATCGGCGATCCGCAGGTCCGGCTCATCGGATGTGAGGCTGCGGGAAGGGGGATCGATTCCTTCGAGACTGCCGCGACGATCAGTACGGGAAGACTCGGAATTTTTCATGGGATGAAATCGTACTTCTGTCAGGATGCGTACGGACAGATCGCGCCGGTTTACTCGATCTCCGCAGGTTTGGATTATCCGGGGATCGGTCCGGAACACGCGAATCTGTATGATATTGGAAGGGCGGAGTATGTGCCCGTGACGGATGAAGAGGCGGTGAATGCTTTTGAACTCCTTTCCAAAACGGAGGGAATCATTCCGGCGATCGAGTCGGCTCACGCTGTCGCATATGCCGTGAAATTGGCTCCCGCTATGGAAAAAGATAAGATCCTCGCCGTGACGATTTCCGGCCGCGGCGATAAAGACTGCGTATCCATCGCACGATACAGAGGGGAGGAGATCCATGAGTAATTTAAGGAAAGCGTTTGAAAAAGGGAAAGCATTCATTCCGTTCATTACCTGTGGAGATCCGGACCTTGAAACGACGGAGAGACTGGTGCGTGAAGCCGAGAAAAACGGTGCGGATCTGATCGAACTGGGGATCCCGTTTTCCGATCCGACAGCGGAAGGTCCCGTTATTCAGAGCGCGAATGTACGGGCTTTGGCTGCCGGAACGACGACGGATAAGATTTTTGATCTCGTGCGGAAACTCCGGAAAGAGCTGACGGTCCCGCTTGTCTTCATGACTTACGCAAATGTAGTGTTTTCCTGCGATGCGGAACGTTTTATCCGTACCTGTGCCGAAATTGGAATCGATGGCCTGATCCTCCCGGACCTGCCGTTTGAGGAGAGGGACGAGTTTCTCCCAATTTGCCGAAAATACGGTATTGCGCTGATCTCCATGGTCGCGCCGACGTCCTGCGGAAGGATTGCCATGATCGCCAGGGAAGCGGAAGGGTTTCTTTACGTCGTCTCAAGTCTGGGCGTTACCGGAATGAGAAACGGTATCTCTGCGGATCTTGCTTCCATCGTGAAGGCGGTACGTGAGGTTTCCGATATTCCGTGTGCCGTTGGATTTGGGATCTCGACGCCGGAACAGGCGGAAAAAGCCGCAAGTATTGCTGATGGGGTGATCGTGGGATCTGCCCTCATGAGCCGGGTCGAAAAGCTCGGCCGGGAGGCTGTTCCGGAGGTAGGGAAATTCATCAAGAGCATGAAAGACGCCCTGCTCCGTCTCTAACGAAAATACTGGTCGTTTTGCGTACGGGTATTCCGTATGGATGGCAGAACGATCCTGTTTCTGAAAACGAAAGCCTGCCGGGAAAAGGGATCGCGGCAGGCTTTTCGTTTCGTTTTGCTTCGCTTCGTTTTTTGCGAGGTATTTCGCTGGGATCACTGGACCTTTTCAAGGAATCCGGCCAGCTGGGCGATGCGGTTCGGATTCTGAAGTTTCTTCATCGCCTTCGTTTCGATCTGGCGGATGCGTTCCCGAGTCACTCGGAAGATCTTCCCCAGTTCCTCCAGCGTGTAATTGTATCCGTCGGTCAGACCGTAGCGCATACGGATGATCTCGCGTTCACGAGGCGCGAGCGTCATCAGGACCGATTCCAGCTTGTCGCGGAGCATTTCGTTCGAGGCGACTGCTTCCGGTTTTTCCGTCCGCGTGTCGTTCATGAATTCCATGAAGCAATTGTCGTCGTTTTCGCCGATCGGACGGTTCAGGCTGATCGGATTTCTGGAAAAACTCTCGACCCGGCTGAACTCTTCCATCGAAATATTGGACGCGAATGCTGTTTCTTCCCGCGTGGGTTCCCGACCGAGTTCCTGCTGGAGACGCTGCTGCGTATGGCGCATCTTCGTGACCAGATCGATGATGTGGACCGGGATGCGGATGGTGCGCGCCTGTTCGGAGATCGCACGGGTGATCGCCTGGCGGATCCACCACGTCGCGTACGTCGAGAATTTGAAACCGCGGCGGTACTCGTATTTGTCCACCGCGCGCATCAGACCGGTGTTGCCTTCCTGGATCAGATCAAGGAAGCTCAGACCGCGGTTCCGATACTTTTTCGCCACAGAGACCACGAGACGCAGATTTCCGCGCGTGAGCTGGCTTTTGGCTTCATCGTATTCCCGGGAGATCTGCTTCATCGACGCAACACGCCGGGCGAGGCCTTCCGGACTGTCGTGTGTGAGCATCATGAGATCGAACAGTTCACGGCGCAGCTGCTGACGGCGCATGGAAGAGAGACCGCGCCCGCTGCGAAGCATGTCGCGCAGTGCCGCCATGCGATTGGAAAGCTGCTCGACCTGATTCATCATTGCGTAGATCCGGCGTGTCCGGAGGCTCAGTTCTTCCACCAGACGAAGCATTTTCCGACGGGCATTGAGGAACTGCTTTCTTGCGAATTCCTTCTCGGCCGGAGTACTCGTTTTCGAGATCATCGTTCGGAACATGGCGCAGCTCCGATTGGAAAGGACATCCAGCGTCGCGAGGTTTTCCGGCATTCTCGCCATGATCTGGTCCTTGCGCAGTTCTTCGGTAATGGAGACTTTGATCGTCCGGTCGAAAGGAAGCGTGCCGCGATGCACTTTCTTCAGCGTGTTGATCGTGTGGCGCATACAGACCCGGCTGTTCAGGATCGCAAGACGGAATTTCTTGCGCAGCCGTTCGATCTTTCGGGCAAGACGCATTTCTTCTTCGCGTGTGAAGAGCGGGATCTCCGCCATCTGCGACATGTACGTTCTCACCGGGTCAAGACCGGAACGGGAAACATTATCTTCCGGCAGGTCGTTCCAGAGGTACGTTTCCCCTTCGTCTTCATAGTAGTCGTCTTCGTCGCGAAGTTTTCCGGAGGCGAGCGGCATATCGGAGGGGTAGTCGTCCGTATCGTCGATCTCTTCGATCGCGGCGACCGTATTCTGGTAGATCGCCCGGTCAACGGCTTTCTCGCTGAGAAGAATGCCTTCTTTTTCCAGGAGAACATTCAGTTCCTGCATCTCGGTCTCATTCAGGTGTTCGCCTGCCAGAGAATGCTTGATCTCACTATAGGTAAGGTATCCCTGCTGCTTGCCGCGTTCCACGAGAGGCTGGACTTTGCTGTCAAACAGATTCACGTTTCCTCCTTGTATCTTCCATGATACATTTAGGTTCCAATCGAAAGTACCGTTCCGTTTTCCATCCCTTCGGCAATGCCCCCAATAAAAAACGGACGGGTGGTCTGCTTTGTGCTGCTGAAACTCACGATTCCGGATTTGCAGAGCGAATTCCATTTTTGCGCTGCTTTTCCTGGATCAGCTGTTCCAGCAGGTCAAGTTTTTGATCCCGATTCAGTTTTGAGGAATGGAAGATGGAAAGATCCTGCGGTTTCCGGCTCATGAGGTAAAACTGCTCAAAGCTGGCCATGATCGTGTCCAGAAGCCGTAAAACTTCCTCTTCCGTTCTTTTTTCCTGATTCCAGATCGAATCCGCCTCCGTCTGGATCATCCACCGCTTCATGGTTTCCGATTCAAACGAAGTCAGCAAAAGTGTGAAATCGGCGTCCTTTCCTTCGTCTGCCATTTCGCACATTCTTAAAAAAAGTTCACGTGCCGGCACGTACAGGAATCGCTCCGGTGTCGTGCGGCTCCGAACCTCCGGTAAAAGTGTCGGCCAGGCGAAAAGGATCTCGATGATCTCCTTTTCCCAGGCGTTCATCTTGCCGAAGACGGCCCAGTCCAGCTCGTCTGCGTACAGATCAAAAGCTTCCTGGGTCAAAAGTGCCGGTGTCTGGGAGTGATCCGCAGCCGTCGGCTCCGGAAGGGACCAGGGATCCTCATCCAGAGGCGTGCCTTCTCCCATTCCGGTCTGGATCTGAGCAGGACTTCCGGAGAAGGTCCCCTCAAGGTCCGGTGTATCGTCAAAAAAAAGTTCCTCGTCCCCTGCATACGCTTCGGATTCATCCAGCCGGAAGTCGGCCGGACGGTCCGGAGCCCCCTGTCGAGCGGAGGGACGGTCCGCGGAAATCAGCTCGCGGATCTGATTCTGCGCTTCACGCTGTTCCTGCCATTGGGAACGCATCTGCGCTTCATGACGTGTTTTTTCGCAGATCTCGCGGAGTTTCCGCCGAAGGAAATCTTCGGAGATCGAAAACGAAAACGCCAACTGCTGAAGCATCTTCTCTTCCCGGAAGGAAAGAAGTCCAAAATCATTGCTTCCGCTGCGCTTTTTCCCTTGCGCGATCAGCCCAAGCAGTTTCTCGAGCGCCTGCTCCGACTGGTGGATATTGTGGAAATCCAGCCCGCGCGTGTGCAGGATGAATGCGTGTGTCAATGCGTCGTTCGTGCGGTTCTGAAGCAGGTCTTCAAATGCCTCGGCTCCATATTCTGCGAGGTATTCTGCCGGGTCGTTGTTTTCCGGCAGCGTCAGTATCTGCACGTCCGTCTTTTCGGCAACGAAAAGCTCCAGGACCTGCGCAGCACGCCGCTGCCCCGCTTCGTCGCCGTCCAGAACGAGGTAGATCGTATCGGCGATCCGGTTCAGGATCCGAATATGGTCCACCCCCAAAGCTGTGCCGAGGACCGCGACGGATTCCGTGAAACCGTACTGGTGCGCGATGATCGTGTCCGTGTACCCTTCCATGACCAGGACGCGCTTCTTTTTCTGAATGGACTTGCGCGCAATATCCAGACCGTAAAGAAGACGATGCTTCGAAAAAAGCGGCGTCTCCGGCGTATTGAGGTACTTTGCCGACTCGTTCGTGGTCGGGATCCCCGGGATCACGCGTCCGCCAATTCCGACGCTCCGTCCGCGGGAATCATGGATCGGGAAGAGCAGCCGGCCGCGAAAACGTTCAAAATATGATTTTCGTTCCTGGGAGTACCCCAGATAGCCGGTCGTGCAGAGGTCTTTTACGAGTTCCCGCTTGCGTCCCGCTCTGTTTTCCAGCCAGTTCCACGCATCCGGTGCAAATCCAATGCGGAATTTCTCCACATTTTCTGCTGAAATGCCGCGTTCCGCCAGATAGATTTTTGCAGGATGCGTTTCCGGCAGGGACCTGAAGTGCTCAAAATACTCCGATTCTGCCCAGAACGCTGCTTTGTGAAGCCGTTTTTTTCCGGAATAGGAAGAAAATTCTTCGGCTGCTTCTTCGGCTGAGGGATCTGCCGCTCCCGCAGCATTCTCTCCCTTTTCTGAAGATGGACCGAGAGTCCTTCGATGAGAATGACGTTTCGCCGACTGCTTCGGCAATTCGATTCCCGCACGCTCCGCAAGCATCTGGAGTGCTTCCGGAAAAGAAACATTTTCGATCTTCATCATGAAGGAAAAAATGTCTCCGCCGTCAGCACAGACCCAGCAGCGGAACGTCTGACGTTCCGGATCTATCTGTAAACTCGGCTTGGAATCGTCATGCCAGGGACACAATCCAACGTAGATCCTGCCTTTCGGCGTCAGTTGGATGTATTCTCCTGCCAGGTCCACGATATTGATGGCCTGACGTATTTGCTCTTTGACGTCGAGCGAATATCCGTATAGCAAAACAAGCCCCCCGATTTTCTATAACAGCCCTATAGTATAGAGCAAAATCGTATTTTTTGCAAGATGGGGTTTTTGAAACTTTAGTGTTTTTTGCCAATATTTTGGATTTTTTTAAAAATAATTATTTTGATGCGTGAAAATGGGAGAGATGGCTAAAATAGCCAATTCTGAAACCGCGGTCTCCCCAATCGAAATTTCTGTATTTGAAATTGGATGAAATTTTCAAATGCAGAATTTTATTAAAATGGGTAAATTGAGGGGAGTGCTTTGGCGTTGGGCGTTTTGTTTCACGTGAAACATTCAAGATCATTCCTTACGGATCAGTGCGCCCGCTCCGCCGCTCTGGCTTTGGTACCAGTCGATCCATCTCGCCTGGTCGTACATGAAGTTCACTTTGGTGATTTTCTTGAGTGCATCCAGAACTTCCGGATTGGTTTTTTTCTGGGAGATGACCTTGACGGAACTTCCCATTGAGAATCCGGTACCGTTTCCTCCATTGGAGGAACGTCCCATCCCTGCGGAAGTCTGGCCGTTCTGGCTTCCGGTCACGATCTGGAATTTATGCGTCGTTTCGAGTGCCTGGATCAGTGCAGGGACTGCGGACGGATCGTTGAGTTCCCCAAGTGCGTACCCGGCGTAGTTGATCTGCGGGTGGGTCGACTGTTTGGGGGAAAGACGCGAGATGAAGTACTCCGTCACGCCGGGCCCTGCATTGGGTTTCAGATTGTCCAGCGCGGTCAGACGCAGTTCCTCCACCGGACTGTCGACGGCAATTTGAAGGAGCGCGGTGATCGAAGTCTCGGTCCCGATCCGACCAAGGCATTTGATGAGAACTTTCTGAACTCCCGGACGTTTCTTCTCCGACTGGTATGCGTCCAGCAGTCCCGCGACGGCTTTCGGATCCCGAAGATTCTCAAGTTCCGCCAACGCGGTCTCTTCTTTGGCCGTCCCCAGCATCTTGACCCATTTCTTAATGCTTCCGGTGAGTTTCCGTGTCTGGATCCGCTCTTCAGCCTGCTTTTCCAGAAGTTCCTTTTCCTGGATCGAGACCCACCGTCCTTTGTATTGGACTTTCCCCTGATCTTCCATTTCCTCATCGGAAGTCCGCCATTCGCCGTCGATCATCTTTTTGAAACCAAGTGCACGCCGGGCTGCCGTATTCTCCGGATCCAGTTCCAGAACACGTTCGTAGTGTGCTTTTCTCTGGTTCTGCATTTTATTTTCCGCACACCAGCGGGCAAGTTCCAGATTCCCTTCCACGGTGTCGGGGGTCGCTGATTTTTTGGCTTCGTAGTCCTCAAACGATTCCGGAGATCCCATCTGCTCGATCTCTTCAACTTCGCTTTTGCTGATCGTCAGCTCGATGCCGTCGGAACTTCGAAATCGGTACACGAGGTCGTTGTCCGCAGGAGTCACCAGAAACTGCCCCTGAAGCCGTCCGCCCCCTTTCAGGATCAGGACGTCTGCTGCAGAAAGTTCCGAAAGAGCCAGAAATCCCATACTCCAGACTGCCGCGGCAGTAAGACTCCGTTTCCATACCGAAGAGTGCATGGCGTGGATGATGTTTTGTGCGTGCGGTTTGGCGTTCGGCATTTTTCCCCTCATTTTTAATTCAGGTTCGATCTTCCAGATCATATGAAATGGCCATTCGGCCGTCTCATTTCATGGTATACTGTTTGGCGGCGGTTCTGCTGCGGGCAGCGGGATTCATGAAAACAGGTCGTCGTCCCGGAATGGATGAAATTTCGTTTTGCGGTTCTTCGGCAGGATCTTCAGGATCGCTTCCGCAAGCTGAAGGTCTGTTTTGCTCGTGATCTTGATATTCAGAGACGACGCCTCAACAACGTGGACCGGATGGCCCGCCTGTTCAAAAAGCATCGCATCGTCCGTCGTCTGAGCCGACCGTTCGCGCGGTCTGTCTGCGTAGACCTGCTCGAACCAGTCCCGGCGAAAGACCTGAGGAGTCTGCGCCCGCCAGATATGGGAACGGTCCAGGGAATGCTCGATGATCCCGTCGGAAGGGTCGGAGTCGGTTTCCGGATCGGAGAAAATGGCATCCAGAGACGTTCCGGGATGTTTTGCTCGGGAACCGGTCCCGACACTTTCGCGGACTTTTTTGATCGAATCCGCCAGCGGGACGGCGAGGATGGCGGCACCGGTCTGTTCGGCTGTCCGGAAGACACTGTCGATCCAACTTTCCATGAGACAGGGTCTGGCTGCATCGTGAACGCAGATGAAATCGCAGGAAGGATCGATCGCGCAGATCGCATTTTCGATCGAATCTGCCCGTTCTTTTCCGCCCCGAACGACGGTGATGCCGTGGATCGCGATTTCTGCACTGAATCGGGTCTGGACCTCTTCAAAGTCTTCGGGGGAGACGACGAGAATGACCTGCGCGACATCTTTTCGATCCAGGAAATACTGTGCCGTCTGCATCCAGACCGTCCGGCCGTTAAGCGGTGCGAAAGGTTTTTTGTAGCGAATGTCTCCAAATCGGCTGCTCTTTCCGGCAGCTGGAAGAATGACGCAAAAACGGGCCATAGTATACTCCTGAACGACCTATTCGGTAAATTTGAAAGTAAATCCGGAATTTTTTGTGAAATTTTCCGGTGCGGGTACTTTTCATTATTCGTCATTTTTATTAAAATAGAGTCAGGAGTTTTTTTGAGTAAATTTATTCCGCAGAACTGGTGAATTTTCGCTCTTTTGTCTGCCGGGAATAATCGTTAAAATTAAGAAAGGAAAACCATGACTGCAAATCAGGAATCGTTTCTGGTGAAGGTCGCGCACAGTCCGGATCCGGATGATGCCTTCATGTTTTACGCACTTGCGAAAAACTGTCTTGAGACCGGAAAGTATGAATTCACGCACAAGCTGGTCGACATCGAAATGCTGAACCAGCTTGCCTCGACCGGATACTATGAACTGACGGCATTGAGTCTGCATGCGTACGCGCATCTGCATGAAACGTACATGCTGTGCCCGTGCGGTGCGAGCATGGGAGACAATTACGGACCGATGATCGTCGCGAAGGAAAATTTCACGCGGGATGAGCTGAAAAAGAAGACTATCGCGGTTCCCGGTACGCTCACGACGGCGTTTCTGGCGGCGGGAATGTACATGGATGGTCCG
>CAZRGJ010000015.1:9682-19232 GCA_964599445.1 uncultured Planctomycetaceae bacterium
TCGTGGTTCCTTTTGACCAGATCATCGACTGTGTGGAAGCCGGTAAAGTTCTGGAAGGAGAAAATGCCGGACGTGAAGTCGCTGCCGGACTGATCATTCATGAAGGACAGCTGACGTACATGAACCAGGGACTTAAACTGATCGTCGATACCGGAGTCTGGTGGATGGAAAAGACCGGGTATCCGCTTCCGCTGGGGGCGAACGGGATCCGGAAAGATATGGGGATGGAAAATATCCGGGAGATCAACCGGCTTCTGAAAGCAAGCATTCAGTATGGTCTCGATCATCGTCAGCCGGCTATTGAGTACGCCCTCCAGTACGGACGCGGTCTGGATCTGGCACTGGCGGACAAATTCGTCGGCATGTACGTCAACGACTGGACGCTCGATTTTGGACCTCGCGGCAGGGAATCGGTCCGCCTTCTGCTGGAGAAGGGGTTCCAGGCCGGTTTGATCCCGAAACTCGTGGAACCGGAATTTGTTGAGTGAGCTTTGATGCTTCACGAGTCCGGAACAGTTTCACGTGAAACGAAAATTTTAGAGAGAATTTAAAAAAGTTTCGCGTGAAACCCTTGACTTTTTTTTTATTTAATTCAAAATAAAGCGAAAGGAGTGGAGCGTTTCCAAACCAATTGCTTTTTCGATTTTACTTCTCAATCCTAATGGAGATTTCCTATGCCAAACATTCAGCCCATTAACGGTATCCGCTACAATCTTGGACAGGTCGGTGCTCTTTCGGACGTCATTGCGCCTCCGTATGATGTCATCAGCCCGGAATTCCAGGATGAACTGTACGCCAAGCATCCGAATAACTGCGTGCGCCTTATTCTGAATAAAACGAATCCTACGGATGATGAGCAGGACAACCGCTACACCCGTGCCCGCAAGATCATGAAAAAGTGGCTCGATGAAGGTGTTCTTTTCACCGAAGCGGATCCGGCGATCTACGTTTACTATCAGGTCTTCGAATACGCCGGCCAGACGTACACGCGCAAAGGTTTCATGGCGGGTCTTGAAGTTCAGCCTTTCGGTCAGGGATGCGTTTTCCCGCATGAACAGACGCACGCTGCGGCAAAAGCAGACCGTCTGATGCTCACGACCGTCACGAAAGCGCAGCTGAGCCAGATCTTTGGTCTCTATCCGGATCCCGAAACGGAAGTGCTGGGAGTGCTCGAGAAAGCGATCGAAGGCAAAACGCCGCTGGAAGCCGTGGACCATCTCGGCGTCATCCACCGCATGTGGGTCGTGACGGATCCGGCTGTCATTGCCGCGGTTCAGGACAAGATCGGCAAGAAACCGCTCTTTATCGCTGACGGACATCACCGCTACGAAACGTCCTGCAATTACCTCGCGCAGATGAAGCAGCAGGGAATTTCCAAAGACCATCCGGCACACTACGTCCTCACGATGTTCGTGGCGATGGAAGATGAAGGTCTTGCCGTTCTGCCGACGCATCGTCTGTTCAGCGGCGTGGAAGCTCTGGATTCGGACCAGCTTATCGCCAAACTCGGTGAATGTTTCACGTGCAAAAAGGCCGGAAATGGTCCGGATCTTGCCGAAACGGTCTGGGAAGACATCGAAACGCTGGATTCCCAGGACAACATCGCGCTCTATACTGCGAAGGATGACACCTGGACCATCGCGACCATTACGGACGCTGGCCGCGCGAAGATGGCCGAAGCCGGTGTGGCTGCCGATCATTCGGAAGACTGGCGTGATCTCGGAGTCAGCATTCTCCATAAACTCGTGATGGATACGCTTCTCGAGATGCCGAACGCTCCGAAACCGACGTATGTTCACCTGGTTTCCGAGGTCGTGGAAGATCTCAAAGCGGAACCCGGCAAATATCAGCTGGCCGCGCTCGTGATGCCGGCGACGGTCGAAAACATCAAAACGCTTTGCCTGGAAGGTGAACGTATGCCGCAGAAGAGCACGTACTTCTATCCGAAGCTCCTTTCCGGTCTCGTTTTCCGTTCGGTCGAAGGAAACTAGGCAGGAGTGACTGCTCATGGGACAGATCATCAGCATCATGAATCAGAAAGGCGGCGTCGGCAAGACGACGACGGCGATCAATGTCTGTGCGTGTCTTGCACGTGCCGGGAGGAAGGTGCTTCTTGTGGATCTGGACCCACAGTGTAACGCAACGAGCGGACTGAACCAGAAGGCTGTTTCTGCTCATCCGCTCGCTGCGGATGTATCCTGGACCGAGGCAGTCGTTTCGACGAAGATCCCCAACTTTTTACTGCTGCCGGGATGCCGCAGTTACCGTCAGGTCTCGAAACTGCATGACGGAAGTGCGGTGCCCTCGGAAAGACTTCAGGAAATGCTTACGGGGATCCTGAATTCGTTCGATTATGTCCTTTTGGATCTTCCGCCGGCGGTTTCGCCGCTTTCCGAGACGGCGGTGAAGATGGCGTCTCTGGTGCTGATCCCGATCCAGTGCGAGTTTTTTGCGATGGATGGTGTCGTGAAGATGACCAGTATGATCCCTGCAGATAAATGGCTCTCCTGCGGGATCCTGATGACGATGGCGGACGTGACTCTCGAGCTGACGAAAGAGGTGGAAGCCGAGATCCGCGAACATTTTGGGGACATCGTGTACCGTACGTTCATTCCTCGTGATGTTTCGATTGCCGAGGCGTCCGGATATGGAGTACCGGTCATCGAATATGCTCCGCGCTCCCGCAGTGCACGAGCATACATTGAGCTGACTATGGAGATTTTGGAAAATGAGCAAGAATAAAAAATTGGGGCGGGGAATTACGGATCTTTTGGAGCAGAAGCGGCAGCAGGAAGAGGAAGAGAAGTGCCGTTTGGAGCAGGAAGCCGAGCGTATGAAAACGACCGTTTCTTCTGCCGGCGGCAATGCGGAAATTCTGGAGCCGCAGCGTTTCGGAGAGGGAAAGGCGGAATCATTTGCCGACAGTATGGAGTCCGCAGACGATGACCAGCCGTTCCAGTATTCCAGACCGGGAATCTTTTCGGAAGTTTCGGATGCCGCGTTTGAAACGGAAGAGATCGCCGTTTCTGGAAATAAAAAAAACGGGACGTTCCTGGAGGAGGGGAAACCTGCGGATTTTGACCTGGGGGCGTCGGATGGTTCGGCACCGAAAACGCTCATGGATTTTGTGCCGGAAGAGGAACGGGATGCGATTCCCGGAAAGCCGCAATCCGCGCCGGTCTCTCCTGCTTCCGGAAATGCCGAGTCTGCCGCTGAAAGTTCGGCAGTCGACCGGATCTACAATATTTCGGTTTCTCTGGTCGATTCCAACCCCTGGCAGCCTCGAGAGATCTTTCAGGCCAAAGAGATCGCGGAATTGGCGGAGAGTATCCGGATCCATGGTCTTCTTCAGCCGATCGTCGTTCGTGAGGTGAAGAACCGCTACCAGCTCATTGCCGGTGAACGGCGTTTTCGTGCCGCGATGAAGCTGAATTGGACTCAGGTCCCGGTGACGATCGTAGACGCGACCGATCGTGAAATGGCAGAACTTGCTCTGATCGAGAACATTCAGCGCAAGGATCTCAATCCGATCGAAAAGGCCGTTTCGTTCCAGAAATACCTGGAAGAAAATCAATGTACGCAGGAGGAACTGGCACGCCGTCTGCAGATAGACCGTTCCACGATCTCGAACCTGGTCCGGCTTCTGTCGCTTCCGGAGGAGATCCAGCAGATGGTGACGGAGGAAAAGCTGACGCAGGGGCACGCGCGTTCGCTTCTTTCCCTGACGACGAGCCAGGATCAGACGGCAATGGCTCACCGGATCGCGGATGAAAAGCTTTCGGTACGTCAGACGGAGCAGATCGTTTCCGACTGGAAAGCGAAACCGATCGCGGAACGGCGTCAGGAGTCGATCGCCAGAGTTCCGGCTCCGGCAGGCAAAGAAAAGAAAGAAAAAAGCGCATACATTCTGGATCTGGAACGACAGCTTCAGGATGCGCTGGATCTGAAGGTCAAAATCACGGCAAACTCCGCGGGAAAGGGGAAATTGGAGATCTTCTTCAATACCAATGAGGACTTTTCCAGCCTGATGGACTATTTTCGTTAATTTTTAAGCCGGGTGTTTCGCGGGAAACATCCGGTACTGCTTTCAAATCATGAACAAACTGCTGAAACGTTTTGGTCTGGATACTTTCATCCTTTTGCTTTTTCTTTCGATCCTGGCTGCCTGGCTTTATCCAGGCCCCGGAGTGGACGAGAGCCTTTTTTCGCTTTCCAGCGCAGCGAAATACGGCGTTTCTGCCGTTTTTTTCTTTTACGGCGTTCGTCTGAACTGGAAGAAGATCTGCGAGGGACTTTCCAATTATCGTCTGCACCTGGTCGTGCATTTTTCGACGTTCGTGATCTTTCCGCTGATCCTCCTGCCGCTGACGTACTGGTTCACCCAGGGAGCGGATGAAAGCTGCCGCTGGCTATGGTACGGGATCTTTTTTCTCGGAACCTTGCCGTCGACGGTTTCCTCTTCTGTCGTGATGGTCAACATCGCACGCGGAAATGTGCCGGCTGCGATCTTTGATGCGGGGATCTCGAGTCTCATCGGCGTGTTTCTTACGCCGCTTTGGATGCAGATTTTTATTGACCAGACGACGGGAGGTCAGGCTCTCGGCAGCGTGATCTTTGACCTGATCCTTCTGGTCATTGTTCCGGTGATTCTGGGGATCTTTTTTCACGGTGCGCTCGGGGCTTTTTCGGAGCGGTACGATAAGATCCTTCGGCGTTTCGATCAGAGTGTGATCCTGGCGATCGTCTACACTTCGTTCTGCCATTCCTTTGCGAACCACATGTTCGACGGCATGTCTTTTCGGACGCTCCTCTTTCTGTCGGCGGGAATGGTCGTTCTCTTTTTCACGGTGTACTTTTTGATTGCCGTGATCTGCCGCCTCCTTCATTTTGATCGTGAGGACCGGATCACGACACTGTTTTGCGGATCGAAGAAATCTTTGGCGCATGGTGCCGCGATGTCGAAAGTCATTCTGGCAGATCCACAGCTGGCGGGAGTTCTTCTTTTGCCGACGATGCTCTACCATGCGTACCAGCTGATCATCGTAAGCATCATCGCCCAGCGTTTTGCGAAAGAAAAATGACCGTTCCACGTGAAACAAAAAAAGGAAGCTCTTCTGCTTCCTTTTCTTTTTTTCTGTTTCATGCGTAGACATAAAGACAGAAGAAAGCCGCCAGAAAATGTTCCCAGTGGGGCGTTTCCACTGCGGGCTGTCTCTGTTTTTTTAAGGTCCCGCTGAAGTTCCGCTGAGGTCTCGCGGAGATTCCGGCTTCTTCTGTCTTTTCAGAAATTCAGGCTTCCCGGGCCGGAAGGTCCATCCAGCTTTTCAGCAGGTCCGCACTGAAGAAACTGTCGGTGACGGTTTCGATCTTTCCGGTATCGCAGGCGCGGGCGATCTGCGGTTTGATCGGCAGCTGAGCCAGGACCTGGAGATCGTTTTGTGCTGCATAGTCAGAAAGTCGGCTTTCTCCGTAAATGTGGATCTTTTTGCCGCAGTCTTCACATTCGACCCAGCTCATGTTTTCGACGATCCCGAGAACAGGAACTTTCATCATTTCAGCCATTTTTAGGGCTTTGCCGACGATCATGGAGACGAGTTCCTGCGGTGAAGTCACCACGACGATCCCATCGACGGGGAGGGACTGAAAGACCGTCAGAGCAACGTCTCCCGTTCCCGGCGGCATGTCTACGAACATGAAGTCTACATCGTCCCAAATGACATTCGACCAGAACTGCTTCACCACACCCGCGATGATCGGACCGCGCCAGAGGACGGGATCTGAAGGATTTTCGAGAAGGTGGTTGACGGAGATGAGTTTGATCCCGCCGGCGGAAAGTTCCGGGAAGATCCCTTGATCGCATCCCTGAGCGTGACGTTCTGCTCCAAACATTTTAGGGATCGACGGGCCGGTAATGTCGGCATCCAGAACCGCAGTTTTCCAACCTTCGCGTTGTGCCTGGCTGGCGAGGAGTCCCGTGACGAGAGATTTTCCAACGCCGCCTTTTCCACTGACCACGGCAATGACTTTTTTTACGCGGCTAAGTTCGTTCAGTGCTTCTTTTTCCGGAGCCTGGTGTCTGCTGGCGCAGTCTTTAGAGCAGGAACCACACTGGTGATTGCATGATTCAGACATGATATTTCCTTTCATTAATTAAATATTCGAATAGTTTGATGGGCGGATCTCCATCGGCGTCTAATGCCCATGCGAGCCGGTAGAGGTCCATAAATTTTATTTTTTCATGCTCCTGCCTAAATCCGGACTTTCTGGCGGCCTGTTCAGGTGCGTGAGGACGAGCCGCTTTGGGCGTCCGGGGAGATTTCAGGAGGTTTGAAGCTCACGATTCAGTTTTCCGAACTGTTCATCGATCGAGCTGCCGCAAAAGACGGCCGTTCCCATGACCAGGCCGGAAGCTCCGCTGTCGCGACAGTCGGCGAGGGTCGTTTCATTGACGCCGCCGTCAACACTCAAAAGCATATCGGGAGAGGAATGTTCACGCACCCATTTCAGTTTTTCTTTTGCGCTCGGGTCGAATTTCTGTCCTCCGAATCCCGGCATGACGCTCATGATCAGCACATTGTCGCAGAGCGTGAGATACGGTTCCAGAAGCTCCGCATCGGTCGGCGGGATGATCGAGAGTCCGCAGGCACAGCCCAGGGAATGGATCTTTGCCAGGGCCGCTTCCGTACGTGATCTCAGGCCTGAAAGCTGGTCCGCATCTGTCCGGAGACACCCTTTTCGGGCAAAATTTCTTCTGGGAGATTCCAGGTCTGCCATTGCTTCCAGATGGAACGTGATCCCGTCTGCGCCGGCTTTTCGGAATGCTTCGAAATAGGATTCCGGAGCAGAAAGCATCAGATGGACATCCAGAACAAGATCCGTCGTTCGGCGGACCGCTTCTACTACGGGGATACCGAAACTGAGATTCGGAACAAAGTGACCATCCATGATGTCCAGGTGAAGTCCCTCGACACCTGCGCGTTCCAGCTCTCGGATGTCCCGTTCCAGATTGGCAAAATCACAGGCCAATAGCGAGGGAAGGATCACACGTTTCCCCCCTTTGCCGAGGGACTGGTATCGAGTCATGGAAGAGCAGCGTTCTGTCATGAAATTTCCTCCAGGGTTAAAGTTGACGGACCACATTTTATTATAGCACATTCTGAGCGGAATAAAAGTAAAAAAAGAAATATTTTGCGGATCTTTTAAAAAGTGGAAGGGAATTGGTTTGGAGTGGATGGGTTGTGCTGGGAAAATGGGATATTTGGGAGGTTTGGGTTGGTGGCTTTATTCGGAAATTGAAGAGAAATTGCAAAAAAAATGAAAAAAATTTTGAAATTTTCAGTTTCGGCACTTGACGGAATATCAAAGCTGGATAATAATAGAAAGATAGTTGGATTTAGTATTCAATGTGCAGTGACCTGGAATGCGTCAATGGAAAAGAGCCGCCAACTGCTCGGAATCTTTTGCGGTCCAGCGTGCTGTGTTTTACGACAATTATTTAGGGGAAACAATAATGAAAAAGATCACGATGATTTTCTGCGGTCTCGTACTGCTGGTTTCTGTTGGATGCGGTCAGAGCAGACCGCCGGCGGTCATTGCGCCTTCGTTTGATCCTGCTGCGATCGCTGCGAAATCCATGGAACTTTACGACAAGAACGGCGACAAAAAGCTGGACGCCGAGGAACTGAAAGCCACGCCCGCGATCGCGTTTTCTGCCAAGACGATCGACACGGACGGTGACGGAGCCATCAGCGAAGCGGAAATGTCGGCGCGTATTCAGGGGTGGATCGACATGAAAGTCGCACTGACCTGCCCGATCGTGAAGTTTGTCGATAAATCCGGCAAAACTCCGAAAGACGTTCGCGGGAAGAGTGCCGTTCTGACTCCGGATCCTGTCATGGGCGGTATTCTCAAGACTTCCGATCCGGCGCAGATCGACGACAACGGCCAGTGCAATCCCAGCACGCCGGGTAACCAGGACAATCTTGGCGGTATGGCTTACGGATTCTACAGTGTTGAGATCCAGGGAAGCAAGTACAAGAATCTTGGCGTTGAGATCTACGACGGCGCGAAAGAAATGGACATGGATTCCTTCGTCATTACGGTGAAGAAATAGTCATTGGCTGAAATTTCGAAAAAGGGTACGTACTATGGTGCGTACTCTTTTTTTTCATAAAATGGAAACATGGAGGCCGAGGGCGGCCGGATACGGATGCGTGAAGTTTTGAAAACGGCGGAAACATTGGAAACGCCGGAAATGACGGCAGAAAAAACGGAGATTTCAAAGTGTCGGATCGTTTGTGATTTCTTATGGAGTCTGATGGGGGGCGCGCTGATGCATGCCGTCCTCCAGTTCTGGTTTTATCCGCAGATGAACCGCATTTATGGTCCGGAATGGATGGGGAAGATCCTGTTTCTGATTTCCTGGATCTCGATTTTCGTCATGGCGTTCGGGATTGCGCTGGACAATACCCGGCTCGTGACGCGATTTCGGTTTCAGACGGGAAATGGTGATTTCGATCTGCTTCTGCTCCTTTTTTCTGCGATCGCGCTTCTCTGTTGTCTGCCGACTGGACTGTATGTTTTCCCGGAAAGTGATCCAGTGGTATTTGCACTGTGGGTGGTCCTGACTCTCGTCCGATTTTATTCCGCTGTGGAGTTTCGATTAACGATCAACACCCCGGGCTACTTTGTGTATCATGCCCTGCTTGCGGTAGGATATGCGGTCGGAGCGTGGTTAATGTTTTACGGGCTGGACTGGATGTGGGCATTTTGTCTTGGAGAGATTTGCGCGTTGGGGTACGTGGCGATAGTTGGGAAGATTTACCGTCCGCCGTTCTGGAGACCTCTAAATTTGAAGAAGACATTCCAGACTGCAAGCACGCTTGCCAGTGCCGGATTACTGAATCAGGGAGGGCAGAATCTCGACCGGATCCTGCTGCCGGTGCTTGTCGGAGCGTTGGCAAACGCGCAATTTTACGTAGTTTCCCTGTTGGGAAAGATCCTCTCCATGTTCGCAGCTCCGCTGAACAGTGTGCTCATCAGCTATCTCTGTCAGACGGAAAAGAAAATGACCCGGACAAATTTCCTTCTGCTGGGAACTGCGGTGGTACTGAGCGGAAGTGTCTTCTTTGTTGGATGCTGGATTTGCACGCCGTTTTTTCTGCGTGTGTTTTACGCAGACCTTTACGAGAGCGCACGGCCTCTGATCTTCATCGCAACATTGGGACAGGTCGTCGGTTTTTCTTCGATGCTGCTGCTGACAGCGGTATTGACTGTCGCAGATGAAAAATGGCAGCTCTGGATCCAGGGAGCATATGCCCTGCTCTTCATCGTGCTTGTTTTGCCATTAACGAAAATGTGGGGACTCTGGGGGTTCGGAATGGCGATCCTTTTGGCAAACAGTGCGCGTTTTTTAATTGCATTTGGACTTGGAATTGCGAAAACTGGCGGGGGCGAGATAAAATGAAAAAATAAGCGAAGATAGAGAGAAAATTCAAAGAAAAAAAGAAAAATTCTGAAAAGCGTTTGAGTCGGTAAAACACGGTGTGAA
>CAZRGJ010000016.1:0-4930 GCA_964599445.1 uncultured Planctomycetaceae bacterium
AGAGAACTTCCAGAGCATCTCCTGACACAGATCCAGGCCTCATTTTATTTCGTCCACCAGAACGGAGAGAGCTTGCAGGATGGCGTCTCGGGCTTCATGAAGCCGGAACTTGCCTACTCTATCATACAGAGCCGCGGGATCCATGTACCGGATGAAATTTTCCGGCTCGTCGGTGAAAAACAGATGAAGAAGGAAAAATCGGAGGAAGACGGCAAGGAAAGCGAAAAGGAAGTGGTCGTCTGGCGAGATCTTTCGCATATTTCGGAAGAAGATTTCCAGATGTTCCTGAAGTACCTTCCCAAAGAAATGCCGACCCAGGCAGAAGTTTTCTTCAGAGAGGACTTCTTGCCGCTCCGGATCTGCTTTCGGCGTACGGACAATGATCCGAAAGATAGGCACTCCGTTTTCCTGATCGACATCGATCTCCAGCCAAGCGAGATCTTTCTCGACAATATTAAATATGGACCGAATGACTTCGTTCCGGGGCACAGCAATTTCGAAGACAACACGGAAAACGTCCTGGAGCGTCTCCGCAAAGCCCCCAATCCAGCCCCAGCCAAACCGGAAAAAGACGCGAATTCAAAACCGGAAGGCTGATCCGGCATCATTTCGCCCGGAAATTCATTTTGGACCGAGTCTCCGACCAGAGCGTTTCAGAAATCAGGCGTCGTTTTTTAAAGAAAAAGGAGTGCGAGCACATGGCAAACACTTCCCCCCAGAACGAAAAGATGCCAGATCAGGTGCATCCACGGAAATTTCTGCAGTGCATAGAAAAGGACCCCCACAGTATAGAAGATCCCGCCAGCCAGAAGGAACCCAAAATTGACCGGCGGAAGAGCCTCCGCGACGATCGAAAATTTTGAAACGACAAACCAGCCCATGAGGAGATAGAGAAAGAGCGAAAAACGATGCGCTTTCCCTCCCCAAAGGATCTCTGCACCAATCCCGGCCGCCGCCATGCCCCAAACGGCACAGCACATCCAGAGACCAAAAGTCGCATAAAATACAGAGAGACAAAATGCGGAATAGCTCCCGGCGATCAGCACAAAAATCGCAGCCCGATCCAGCTGCTGGAAGACCGTGCGGGTCCTCCCTTCCGGCAGGGCATGGAAAATCGTACTCATGAGATAAAGGAAGATCAGCGACACACCAAAAAGCAGAGATCCGACCCAAGCCGCAGACGGTGACGCAAAATAAGTGCCGCTTTTGTCCGGGATATTCAAAAGAAGAAGCACCAGAGATGCGCATGAAAAAAGAACACCGATCCCATGCGAGATGGAATTCGCCAGTTCCTCCGCCCAAAATGTCCTGGATAAAACAATGTGCGGCACAGAGTCCTTCATTGGATCCGAAGAGTTTCTATCCATAAACGCCTCCAAAATAAAACGCGGGAAAGCCTCTTCTTTTTATTTTACTCAAAAAATTTTAAAGTCAAGACCTCTGCTCTCAGTTTAACCGAAGTTTTACATTCCGGGGGAAAAATCTTTCAGCATTCCCGCCAATTTCATGTTCCGAGACTCAAACTCGCTTCAATTGTTCCATCTTCTCCAAGCCGAATATCAGGAAAATCCCTCAAGCCTTCTCTGAACATTTCGACCAGCATTTTTTTCAAAAGCAGCACACTCCTCACGAACAATACTTTCTGCATATTCCACACGACCGGCGTTTCCAGCTCGTTCCGCACGACCGTTTTGGCTCGCACGACCCGGTTTTTCAGCACATTCGGAGCAACCGATCTAACCGGACTGAAATTGGAAGAAATGCGTTTTTCGAAGGGGAGTCTTCTGACGGCGCAGAAGTTCCCGGACCGATATTTCCAACAGAAAGGCTTTCGGTCCGTTTCCGTTCTGCTGCGAAAAGTACGGCAGTTCCCCCGGAAACACGGAAAGCACTCGGCCGGAGGAGATCGGCCGTAAGGATTCAGACAGACATGGAGGATTTTGAGATGAATGGATCATCAGAAGCGGATTATCTTCAGGAACTTTCCAGCCGGCACGACGAAGTGATGCTGAAACTGGACGAACTGGAACAAAAGATTTCCTCAGTCCTTAACGAGTACCTTGGAAAAGTGGAGACTTCCGCGTCGGAGATCCATAGTGAACTGGTTCGGATCGGGGCGGAAAGCAGCATCGAACTATGAGAATGAAAGAGAATCTGGCACTGGTCCACTGTCCGATCCACGGATACATTGCGTTCGTTTCCTCAAAAGTGAAGTCAGAAAGGGAACGGTACTGCGAGCAGGATCTGATCGACAGTCCGTGGGTCCAGCGTCTTCGCCAGATTCATCAGCTCCAGACCGCATGGTGGGTCTTTCCATCCGCAGAACATACGCGTTTCCAGCACGTGCTTGGCGTCATGCACCTTGCGAGCCGTGCGGTATCGGCATTCTACGAAAGTTTAAAGGAAGCGTGTCCGGAAGTTCCGGGACGCGGATACGTTGAGTCTCTTCTCCGTATCGCGGGTCTGCTTCACGACGTTGGTCATGGTCCGTTCGGGCATTTTTTCGACGAACACTTTCTTCAGAGATTCGGATTAACGCACGAGACCCTTGGTGCCGTGATTATCCGGAAAGAACTTGGAGAGATCATTCGCGGGATCCGGAGAACCCCCAACTCGGAACTCGCACCGTATGAGATCCTGGATCCGGAACATGCCGCGTTTTTGATCGTCCGCCCGAAAAACGACCCGGAAGAAGAAGCCAGGTTTCCCAAATGGCTGAAGCTGCTCCGGACACTTTTCTGCGGTCTCTACACGATCGACAATCTGGATTTTGTACTCCGGGATGCGTATATGTCGGGCTACAGTACGCGGGCGGTCGATATTGAACGGCTTTTCTACTACAGTTTCTTCACGGAAAAGGGACTCACGATCGATGAACGCGGTCTCGCGTCGCTCGCACATTTTCTCTCGGTCCGCGGTGAACTTTTCCGCACGATCTACTTTCACCGAACCGTCCGCGGGATCGACCTCGCCCTTGAGGATCTTTTCCCGGAAAGTGCTCCGTATTTTCTCCCCGGAAATACCAGCCCGCTCGAAAACCTGGACGCCTACCGTCAGTTGACCGAGTGGTCTCTGCTCATCCAAACGACGCAGGAATGGAAAAATTCCAGCGATCCGAAAAAACGCGAACTCTCTGACCGGTGGAACGCCGTCGCAAACCGAAAGATCCCGTGGCGGACTGCGGCGGAGCGTACGCTGTTTCACGACACCCGGCGCGCGGAGATGCAGAGTATTTTCTCGGACCGAAAGATCCTGGAGATGAAATTCCGGGAAGCACTGCCTCCGGAACTTCGGGATATTCCACTCCGTTTCGATCTCGCACGCCATACGTACCGTCCGGGAACGAACGGACCGGCAGCGGCACAAAATTTCGTGCTCGAAACGAAAACCGGAACCATGCGCGCCACGACAGACGAGGAGATCGTGCGCAGGCTCCCATTCATCAGCTGCATCTGCCGCGTTTACGCACAAAACGGAGAGCATGACCGGATCCTGAACAGGACGATGGACACCCTGCTGCGCGAGACGGTCTGCGATGACGCGACAAACCTTTGAGATCTCCCGGTCAATTGGGCAGATTTCACTCCGAGCCTCCGTTTCCGGATACTTCCGCGCTCTGGGGAGTGCCGATCCACCGGCAAGTCGAGCAAATACACCGGCAAGTCGAAACGTTTTTTTAAATTTTTTGAGAAAAAACGCACCGTCCCCCTTTACTGGACTTCCCAATTGAGTATAATTTATCGCAACGGGCCATTTTGCGCATTTTCACCATTTGGCCGTCTTTCAGGATCTTCGTTTCTCCGTCAGGAAAAACCGGTCCGATAAAAAATTTCGGATTTTCACATTCTGAGGGAGGCCAATGTTTTTTTGACGCAAAAAGTCCAGAACGCCGAAATAATGAAAAGGTACAGATTTTCTCACAAAAAATTTTGGCGTCCGATTTTACGGGAAATTTTCATTTGCCTGTAGAATAAAAAGAGGATCCAATTAATTAATGGAGTCATCCAAAATACCATACGGTTCCGGAACGGAGTGTGCCTGAAAAACGCAAAGTTCTTTGGAACAGATCGCAGAAGGAGTCAGGAATGAATAAAGCGCTGAAATTTGCTGTGATGGCATTCGTCATGCTGTCGGTTTGGAGTATGAGTCAGACGGCTTCCGCCTGGTGGGGCCACGTCGGTTACTGGGGCGGTCCGTTCTGGGGCCCGCGTGCATTCGCTTATCCGACGGTCTACAGCTACGGCTACTATGGCTACGGTTGGGCTGATCCGTGCTGCGCTCCGGTCGTTGATCCTTGCTGCGCTCCCGCCGCTGCCCCGGTCGTTTCGACGCCCGTCGTTTCGACTCCGGTCGCTGCGGAACCCGTCTGCGACGTCTGCGGTCCGGTTTACGCGGGCGGCAGCTACGTTCTCGGCTGGCGTCCCGGTCCGATCCGCCGGCTTCTGTTCGGCCGTTACCGCTGGTACTCGACGGGATACTTCGGAGGTTTCTACTATGCCCCGGGCTACAGTCTCCCCTGCTGCGAAGCGGATGCCGTGATCGAAGAAACGGCCGTTCCGGCTGCGACACCCGCAGAACCGGCAGAAAAAGCCGCTCCGTCCGTCGTGACGCCGGAAGAAAACAGTGCCTCCATCCTGAGCACGCCGTTCCATCAGGCCAGCTTCACCCAGGAAGAAGCCGTCCCGGCGAACAGCGGGATCCTGACCATCAGCGTTCCGCACGATGCAGTCGTTTACGTCAACGACAACCAGACCGCCGCTACGGGCAGCACCCGTTCGTTCGTTTCCTATGGTCTGGAAGCTGGAAATGCGTACGATTACGTCATCCGTGCAGAAGTGACCGTAAACGGCCAGAAACTCGTCGAGACCAAGGTCGTGACGCTCAAGGCCGGCGACCGCAGCAATGTCGCGTTCCAGTTCACCGGCATGAA
>CAZRGJ010000016.1:4940-17974 GCA_964599445.1 uncultured Planctomycetaceae bacterium
CTCTAGGATCTTCCTCGAGTTCGGACACCAAGCACACAGACTGCCGTTCTGGGGACTGTGTGCTTTTTTTGTGAAAAGATCTACGCCTGAAAAATACCTCACGAAAAGATTTCCGGAGCAGACTCCGCAAGAATAAAAATTCCTGAAAAGAGGAAAATCGCATGACCCCAAAAGAAAATCGACGAAACCATTTTCAGAAACGAAAAGTTTACGGAACATTTTTTTCCCAGGCAGTACGTTTCAGTGTATTCTGGCTCTTCGCGGGCACGCTGTTTTTCTTTTCTCAATGGCGGGTCTCTGTATTGGCAGAGGAAGGGGAACTTCTTCCGGTCTGGGATGAAGAGCGGATCACTGTTCTTGGAAATCAGGGAACGGAACCGGTCCGCTTCTGGATCGAAATGGAACGCGGCAGAAAGCGAACGGAACTTCTTCTGCGTCCCGGCGAAACTCTCACGATCTCCAATCCGCAGGCAGCCGCAGCCGTTTTCGACCGAAATGGCGAGCTGACCCGGCTTCGTCTTCTTCAGGATGAGATCTACCTTTTCGTAAAGCAGAACGGGATCCAGGAACTCTACGGCATCGGCCCAGATCATGGAACCCTGATCCCGCAGAGTCGGATCCAGGGACGCAATTCAGCCAAAGATGCCAAAGAAACCTCAACCAGAGAAGGAAATTCGGAATTTGAGCCGGAAAATTCCTCGGGCTCCCAAACTTCCTCCGGAACAAATTCACCGCGAAGCACCGCAGTTTCCCCCATCAGTCTGCCGATTTTGACCCCTCCGGTCCACATCTTCACGGACATGACCATTCCGCTTGCGGAAAAACTCTGGAGACAGCGGATCACCGAACGCGTCGCCAATGCATCGGAGATCCTCGAAAAGACCTGCTTCGTACGCCTTGAGATCGAGGCATTTCATTCGTGGGAATCCGATCCCAAAAGCAAAAATCTCCGCGAAGTCATGGGCGATTTTGAGAAAAAAGTCCCCAATATCCCGGGGAAGCTGGTCATGGGATTCACGGCACATCAAAACGCTAGCGGTGAACGGACGGAACTTGGTCTTGCCCGTCAGCCTTTCTATGGCCGGATCCTTTTGCGTGAAGAAGCCCCGCAGATCACGGAAGTTGAGCGTCTCGAAACACTTCTGCACGAGATGGGGCATGTTCTCGGAGCGGTCCATACGTCCGACGAAAACTCCGTCATGCGCACGATCCTGCATGAACGCCGTTCCCGTCACGCCAATTTCACGATTTCCTTTGACCCGCTGAATGCTCTGGCGATGAACCTCTGGGTCCGCCAATTCTGCCGCGGGGACCGAATTCGGATCCGTACGATCCATCCGGATGTGCGCGACGAGCTGGAAAATACCTACCGTCTCGTTCAGCAGATCGCCATGGATCAGAAAGCTGCGGGACTCCCGGTACTTGAAAATCCGAATCTGGATTTTTTCCTGAAGATCCTCGAAAAAATGCAGGAGATTCAGAATGGCCGTCAGATGGAAAGTAAAACCGTAGCGCAGACACCAACGGCTTCGCAGTCGCCTCCGGAATCTCCGCAGGGCTCCGGCTCCGACGTATCTTCAGAGTCTCAGGCTCCAGCAGAGAATGCAGAAAATACAGTCTCATCAAAACCCCAGTCAACAGAAGACGCAGCCGGGCATTCTATCGAAAAAAACAGATCCATTTCGGGAAATCAGCAAGCAGAGACAGAGACTCCGGATCCCGCGGATTCCGTCCCCCAGCCGGAATCGGATGTCCAGAAACTTCAGAACCTGCTCCGTTCCATGACGGCTCAGGAATGGGAAACCGAAAAAACGGATGAAATGGAGCTTCCGGTCCGGACTGCCCGTTTCGTTCTTCTCCGTACACTTCTGGCTCTGGCAAAAAATGAGCCGCTGAAAAACTATTCTGAAAAAGGAAAACAGCCCGGCGATATTCTGGGAGAAAAAATCGTGCGCTACGCAGCCTGGGCGGCCATGGAAGTCGGCGGGACGGGCGATGCGGATTCTCCCGAAGGAAAAGCTGCTCGAGGCGCCTTCCTTCTCGCCTGCCAGATCTGCCTGGAACCCACTGGGGCCATCGGCAAAGTTCCCGTTTACGGAAGACGCTTCCGCGCGATCGAAACTCCGGAAATTCGGGAACTCCGCCAAAATATCGTCGGAAACGGCGTCTCGATCTATGGCGCAACGGACTATTCCCAGCATTTCTGGGTCTCCGCCGCCCTGACGATCCAGATCGCCCCCTTGATCGTGGAAACAGTCGGAGTCGAAAAAGAACTCAGCGATGACCGAGAAGGCGGAAGCGGCTTTGACGTCATTGACCTAAATGCAGACGTCGCTGGCGTCTGGTTCGGCAAACGCGTCATGGATGGCGAGATCACGCTTGAAAAAATCGGCCGGGCATTCACCTACCCGCAGCTCGTTCCGTCCCAGATCCGGATCCCCAAACGGCTCAAGCACCCAACGACGCATGAAGAAATTCAGGAACTCCTTGAATTTCTGCGAAGATCCGTCCACGAACTTCAGGAAAAATTTACCGAAAAATAAATGGCCATTCCGGAGTCTGGAATAATCCAGGCTCTGAAACAATCCCATTCCCGGGCAATACGGCAAGGATCATCCCATGGCAAAAAAAATGAAACCAGAAATTTCCGAAAATCGAATTCCGGCACTGGACTGGCTGGGACAGTCTGAGAAATTCGTGCCCGGGACGATCTGTGCCGTGTTTGGCGAGGAATCTTTCCTTCGGCGTTCCGTTTTGGCCGGGATCCCGCAGACCGTCGCGAAATATCTTGCGTCGGAGATCCCGAATGGAATGGCAGAAGAGCTTGAGCCGGCAGAATTTGATGGGAACTCGGCATCATGGCGGAATATTTTTGAAGAACTCTCAACCTTCTCAATGTTCGGTCCCTCCAAACGCCTCGTGATCTTAAACGACGCAGACGATTTTCTTTCCAAGAATCGCGACGTTCTGGAAAAATACGCCGAAGCTCCGGCAGAAACGGGGATCCTGGTCCTTGAACTGAAAAGTTTTCCGTCCAACACGAAACTCTTCAAACTCATTGAAGGAAACGGCCTCCTGATCGACTGCTGTGCCCTGCATGAGAAAACGGAACTTCCACGCTGGGTCTGCGAAAGAGCTGAAAAAAAGCACCATTTCAAGATCCAGCTAAACGCTGCTGCACTCCTCATTGCGCAAATCGGTACGGAAATGGGACTTCTGGACCAAGAATTGGCCCGTCTGGCCCTCACGATCCCGGAAGGTCAGCCGGTAACGGAAGTCCAGATCCGCCAAAACTCCGGGACCTGGCGAATGCAGACCGTCTGGACGCTTGCGGACTGTATTCTGGATGGAAATGCGAAAGATTCTCTTTTCTACCTCGGGCAGCTTCTCGAGGCAGGCGAGGCACCGATCGCGATCCTGGCCCAGCTTTCCAGTTCTCTCCGGCGTCTCGCGACAGCCTGCCAGCTGATCGTGGAAGACGAAAAGGCCGGACGACGGCCAAATCTGGAAAACGCGCTGACGGAGGCTGGAGTCAATCGATACTTTCTTCAGAAATCCGCAGCCCAGCTTAAACGTCTTGGACGCGAACGCGCCAGAGAACTCTTCGCCTGGCTCACGGAGCTTGATTTCGCATTAAAAGGAGCCAGTGCTCTTCCGGAACGTCTTCTTCTGGAAAGATTCATTCTGCGTTTGGCTATGCCGAGGCAGGAACGTTCGGCAAAAAGATGAAGACCGCGGCGGAGAGCATCGACAGACCGCAAATTTTCCAGAGCAAGAATACGCTTGAGGAAAGATGCGGACCATGCAAGCCCGCAGAAAGACCGTGAGTTTTCCGAACGTTCCTCTGCCAAACGCACCATTTACTCCGGTTCTTCACCAAAATCAAGCCATCCGCAGTGAAATCGGACATTTTTTCTCTTTTCTATTCAAATTGGGCAAAACAGGGCGGTTATTCGCACTAAAAAATCACCATCAAAACTCGCAAAACAGAAAAAATCCACATAATCGTTCTATTTTATTTAACCCGAACTCAAAAAAAACCGAAGGATTTAAGAAGAAAGTGTTTTGCCTCCCAACTTAAGGTGGTCTCATGAAAAAGTTTGAAATTTGGAAAATCGCGTTCGTTATTTTGTTTTCCACGTTCCTTTTGTCCGGAACGGAGACGGTTTCAGCAAAAGGACTTTTGGCGAAAAAGAAGCGGGAAGCGGCAGCTGCACAGGAAAATGCGCCGGCAGCAGTTCCTGACGCAAGCGCGATCGAAGCCAATTCCCAGCTTCGAAGCGAAATTTCCAAACAGGAAGCTGCGAAAAAAGAGACTGCCGGGAAAGAGACCGTCTCAGGAGGAAATACCGTCAAAAAGAAGAATCCGTTTACGGAATTCTTCGATAATTTGATGAATTCCCGCAAAACAAAAGCAGAAAATCGCGTGGAACTGCCGTCGGAACAGGCTGATCCGTCTTCTGCGGTGCGGACGACAGGAAGAAACGCAAGCAAAAGTACGGCCCAGCTTGCCTTCTCCGATGATGACCCCAAAGACGAAAAGCCTCCGTTTGAGCCGGCGTATGGCGTAGACAAATCGGAAAGACACGCAGACACGGAGAGCATCCCGGATCAGATCGTGCTGGAAGGCACCTCCCCCAATGCACATGAAACGGCCGCATCGTCAAAAGAGTCCGGAACTTCTGCTGAAAATACCGATTCGCATTCTTCCGAAGGCATTCCGCAAAATGCTCCGCTCAAGCCCGGAATCGCGCAGTCGAACGCACTGGCACAGGAAAACGACTCGGAACTTTCCGAGATCCCGGATTCGATCCGGCTTGAGAATCATCCGAACGAGACTCTCGCCGATGCAGAAATGTCTCCGGACACAGATGATTCGAAGAACGGCAGAGATCCCTACACTTCGGTCCCCGAAACTCAGGATGAAAATCCGAATTCATGGATCCTTGAATCGGCTTCCGAGCTTCCGGAGCAGTCAGCGGATCAGGCAAAGACGGCCGAACAGGCGGGAACGGCACGTTCTTCCGATCGAAAAGAGGATCCACAGCTGGAAGAAGCTGCCGATTTCAGCCAGACTGCGATCTCCCGGCCTGAATTGGAAGAAGAAAGAGACGATTTGGAAAAGATGCCGCCGATCCCGACCAAACGGGCATTGAAAGGCATGGATCCGGACGAGTCGCTTGATTCGGCATACGCCCGCACTGCGAATGCCGACCAGTCGGGAAGTGCATGGAATCAGGAGATCCCGGAGCTGGAATTCATGGAACAGAATGACGCGAAACCGCTCCTGAATGTTTCCCCGCAGCGGCTCGCCTCTCCTCTGGATCGACGAAATACGCCCTCAATGGAACCGGACTCTCAAGAGGCCGAGATCCCGCTTCCGTCAATGGGAAAAAACACCGCAGACCGCAAAAATTACACGGAAACTCATATTGAGGCCTCCGCCGTTTCCAATTCCGCTCTGCCTGCGGAACTTCCTTCTGAAATGCCGGGCACAGTCGATTTGGAAGACGGAAATCAGAATGAGGATTCCTTCTCCATGCTGGCCCCGCCGCCGCTGGAGACTTCCACCGAAATCGGAACGTCCGTCGGCAGTGCCGTTCAGATTTCCGGAGAAACGGCCCACAATTCCCGGGATCTCGTTCATCAGGAGACGCCGGATCCGTCGAAACTCGAAACGGAATGGAACGAAAACTTCGGTCTTCTTCCTTCACCGCTGGAAGAAAATGATTCGGAAGGCACGCCGGCACAGAACGCCGCAAACGAGCGTGCCGAGCTGAAAGTTTCGACCCGGGCACCCAAAAACGTTTTGGTGGGCGTCGAAACGCAATTCCAGATCCAGGTCCGGAATGTGAGTCAGTGCGTTTCCAACGGGACGAACGTCGAGATCGCGATCCCCAAAAGCTTCACGGTAAAAAAAGCCCTGACGTCACGCGGAGCCACCGTGATTTTACGGGACCCTGAGGCAAATACCCAGCACTGCGTGTGGAATCTGGAAACACTTCCCGCTTCCGCTCAGGAGTCGCTCATCCTGAAAGTCGTCCCAACGGAAACCGTTTCTGCGGATCTTCGGGTCTCGTGGAGCAATCGCCATGCGGAAGACCGTCAGATCCTGATCGCGGAACTTCCCAAACTTCAGATGGAACTCATTCCGGAAACGATGATCCGGGAAGGTGAAGAAAATCGCGTAAAGATCCGCGTCACCAACACCGGGAACTGCATTGCGCGCAATATCATGTTTCAGATGGAAACGGAAGGATGCGCAGACCTGGGATACACGATCGAGGGGATCCCGTCGCTCCTTCCTGGAAGTGAAGAGATCGTCGAAGCCGTCTTCATGCCGACGACCCGCGGAAAAGTCAAACTTTGCGTCAGTGCACAGATCCAGAACCAGACTCACGCAGAAGCCGAGAACTTTTTTGACGTTCATTTCATCGACATGAATATTCAGATCGAGGAACCGGAATCTTTATTTGCCGGGATGCAGTCCAGGATCCCCGTCCAGGTCCGCAATTTGGGCAATACACAGGCAACGGATCTCAAAATGAGTGTTGAGATCCCGGAAAATGCACGTTTTACCGGTACGGAACCGAAACTTCCTTATGCGGAAGCCGGCCAGAATCTGATCGTTCTGGATCTTCCCGATACACCGGAAGGGCATTCCCAATACTTCCATCTCCTGATGGAATTCGACGAGGCGTGCACTGCCCAGATCCCGTTCACACTACAGTCAGACGCAAAGATCCTTTCCGAAACGCAGATTCCGATCCGGATCGAGGGGATCTCCAACGTAGAAATGAAGCTGAATTTCCCCGAACGGATCCTTTCAACGAGCGAAAACGGGATCTACGAGATCCAGCTCACCAACATAGGAAGCAAGGTCATTGAAAACGGTCAGCTCTTCGCATACTTCAGCGATGGGATCGAGCCGAACTCCACCAATCAGTCAGCAAACATCATGAATGGCGGGATCGTTTCCTTTGATGTCTCGTCTTTCATGCCGGGAGAATCGAGAACCTTCCAGATCCACGCAAACGCCCGGATCCGCGGCGACTATGCCGTCCGCTGCCAATTCCAGTGCGAAAAAGCCGGTCTGGATCTGATCCAGCAGGAAGTTTCCATCTATCGCTGAATCAAAACTGCCGAAAGACTCCGAAGTTCCGGAAGTTCTCTTCAGCAGTATGAAAGCCGTCTCAAACGATTTACCAGCGGTCTCCGGAAATCCGTTTCTTCCGAACCGCGGTGCTGTTTTCCCGGTATCCTGCAGGAAAAACATTCTGCAGGATACTTTTTGGTTAGGATCCCCACTCAAAAAAATGACGTTTCTTCGATCGCCGCAGGTTCAGAGTTCATGGATCCGGAAACAAACCGGAAACTCCGCTGAGTCCAGGAGATAGAAATAAACCGGAAACTCCGCTGAGTCCAGGAGACAGAAATAAACCGGAAACTCTGCTGAGTCCGGGAGACAGAAAAAAAAGCCGCCAAAGTTCACTTTGACGGCTTTCTCTGTTTTACTTCATTTCATCTCTTCAGCCTGAATTCTGAATCAGGAAGAAGATCTCGAAAGAATCAAACTCAACCCTGCGGATTGTTGCGGAGACGACGGGAACGGCGCTCTGCGCGGAGACGGATGCGGCGATTGATTTCGCTCGGCTTTTCGTAGAATTCACGACGGCGCATTTCCTTTTTGATGCCGCTGCGCTCCACGAGCTTACGGAAACGACGGACTGCATCCTGAACGGATTCGTTTTCTCTCAACGTCAGTTTGACCACTAAAATCACCTCCTCAGGACGGTCGATAAAATTCCTTCTGATTCTAAAAATTCAACTGCGCTAATTATACACGATTCCCCAATTTTGTCCAGTGGGGGGTACCAGATTTTCATTAAAATTCTTTTTTGGTAAAATTTAACGGTCAGGTAAAATTTTTCTATTGTTTGGGTCACGCAATTCCGATAAACAAAATGTGAAGTAGTGTTTTGTTCAGCGGCACGCCAGTTGGCGGCCGGATCCATGGGAAAACCTCAGGTGGAATCGTGAAGATCGAAAAACGTTTTCAATTCATTCTCTCCAGCCTCGCTGCAGGATGTTTTGCCGGCTGGTGTTTTTTTGAACTCGGAGGCATTTTTTCCTTTGCCGACGATGCAGACCCACCGCGTACCATTCTGATTCCGGAAACTTATGTTCTGGACATAGAAACGGATTTTGCCGTCGGCACTCCGGGACACAAGAGCATCTTCGGGAAAAAAAGTTTCCTTGAGGAAAAAACCACTCAGGCCAAAAGACTGACAAAGATCCAGCCGGAAGGGGAAGATCTGACTCTCTACCAAGCGGCCGCACAAAATTTTCTCCTGAATCCGCAAGCCGCAGAACCCGGATCAGGCGACACAAAAGCACACCTTCCTGAAAATGCGGTCGCGACCGCTTCTTTGGAGCACATCGCCAGCACGGCACCGTCGGAAAACATCGCCGGCATGGGACCTTCGGAGAACGTCGCCGGAATACTCCCGCCGGGTAAAGCAGTCTTCGCACATACTGCGCCTTCGATGGGGAGTGCCGTTTCAGACACGCTGACAGAAACTCCTCTCAACGGATCAGCTAACCTCTCTGCCAATTCCACAGGCTCGGGTTCAGATTCAGGGCACTCATCGCGTGCACTGATCCGCGTTTCTGAAATTTCCGAAAAAAATACGGAATCGAAGAATGCGTCTTTCGTTTCATCCACAGATGAAATTTCCGCCAATACGGTCCCCGCCGGCGACTCTGCTGTTGCGCTATTGACTCCGCAGGACGGAGTTTCCGTTTCTCAGAGAATGGCCGGACTGAATCAGATGGCGATCCAGAATCTGATGCGTAGCGGAGAAACCAAATCCGTCGGAGAAGCAGGATCCGCCGAGGAAACCTGGTCCGAAATGAACGCAGGAATGAATACTGGGATGAACGCCGGGATCTCTCCGGAAATCAAAACGGAAACGGCCATCGGCCAGGAAACGAAGGCAGGTCCGGCATTTCAGGCCCAGACGAATCAGGATCCTGCGCCGACGTATTCCAAAAATCAACCGGAACAGTATCTGGAAGGCCAGTCCCCACAGTTTTCGGTACATGAAACGGTCGTCCTGCAGAACAGTCCGAACGTGCCGGGTCCCGAGGTTCCGCAAACCTCCGATCCGAAACCAGTTCCGTCAAAAGAGATCGCCTCCGCGGAAGCAGAAAATGAAATTCCCGGCGTCGTGCATCTTTCCGATGAAGAGACTTTTTCGGAAGCCAAAAATGCCTCTGAAAAATTTCTCGCCGACCTGAAAGCAGACGCTGCTCGAGAAAAAGAGGAAACGTCTGTCCGGATACAGTCTGCAGAAATCCCATCAAGAGAAGCCGAATATGCAGAATCAGCCAACGTTGAAAAATCGGAGGAACTGATTCTGGAACCGGCAGATGAGTCCGCCGAAACGCTTGCGAAAAAACAGGAAGCCGAGGTTGACGAATCTGCCGATGCAGCGGAAACAAAGGCAGCCAAATACGCCCTTTCCTTTACGGACACGGACATCCGCGATGCTCTGGAAAAATTTGCGTGGAAGACGGACCTGAAAGTCTTCGCGGCACTTGATGTGCAGGGTGAGATCACGTGCGAAACGGAAAACTCCGATCCGGAGATCCTCCTGAGCGAAATGCTGACGGGCCTGCCGTTCGGTTTCGTTCGCCACGAAGATTTCATTTACGTCGCGCACACTTCCCGGCTGAAGGATCTTCCGGAACCGCTCAATGAGTACATGGAGCAGGTTTTCGTTCCCAGGCACATTTCGATCGAGGAACTTGAACTGGCCCTCTCAGCCAACCTGAGCAGCGTCGGTTCCCATGAACGGACGCGCGATCTGCAGGGAAACGAAGCACTCTGCGTCAAAGACTGGGTAGTTTCACTCGATCAGCTCGTTGAGATCCAGAAACTCATCGACCTTCCGGCTCCGGAACACCGAATGACTGCGTTCGTCTTTCAGCACGAACTCAATGGAACGGCTGAATCGCTGGACCTCGTCTCCGTCGCAGAAAATCGCGGACTCGTTCTTCAGAGGATGGCGATCCCGAGCCGTCAGAAAAAGAATGAGAAGAAATCGCTTTTCGGAAAAGAAAACGAAGGGACGCAGGACATTCAGGCCTACTCCATCTCGTTCCGGACAGATACGTTCATGATCGGCGTCCGGGATCAGATGCACGTACTTCCTGCGACGCTCAGCAGTGAGCCGTCTGCCAAAATCGCGCTGAACGAGCCGATGGAATTCGAATTCATGCTGAATGTCGCGCAGAAAATGATCCCCTTCCACCTCTCGCTGGCGTTCCGGGAAAATCCCAATGCACAGGCGGAAGGAGAAAGCCAGGTCCTCGCAGAAGTCGTTTGCCAGCCGAAAGGTGAACTTGATTCCAAATCCAAACCTAAACCGGTCCATTTCACGATGCCGATGCCAACGGAAGGCGAAAAATCGCTCGTTTTCCAGCTGAATCTCGGAGAATTTGCACACGAAGATCCGGAAATGAAAAAGAATCCGATCTACGCATTCCGCGGAAACCGCATCGAAAAAGAAGCCGTCATTGTCTTCATGCCGTTCAAAGAACGTAAAGATCCGCCGCAGGTCAACATTGCGCCGGCAGGAGTAAAGGCCCTCGTCCGTCAGCAGGAGGTCCTGGGACGGAAGTATTTCGGCAGTCTGAATCAGATGGAACGGGAACTTTCGCCCGTCTGTTTCTCGCTGGCACAGAAATTGCGTCAGGGAACGGAAGTCCGGACGGAATACTGATCTTCAGAATTCAGAAAATTCAAAAACACCATGAATAAAAAAAGGGACGGTTTGGGCCGTCCCTTTTCTGTTTCAGGATCCGTTAAGATCCGGTCTGCTAGAAGTCAAATCCAAAACCGCTCACGTTCCAGTCGTTTCCTTCTGCGGAGAAGAAGTCATCCACCGCCTGGATCGACGCATTGCCGGAGACCGTGTCCGCTCCGCCGTTAAGGGAGTAGAGCGTCACCTTGCGGAATCCGTAGACCTGGTTGAAGAAGTCCGTACCGCTGAGGGAGACGGAACCTTCATTCACGACGGCAGCATCCTGCTTCACGGAATCGTAAAGGACTGCCGTATCGTCACCGTACTGGCTGTTCACCGAGATGCGGCTGAATCCGCTGACGGAAAGCATCGCATCGGCACTGGTCATGGTGAGGAATTTCGGGCTGAGGACCACTTTGTCGTTTCCGATGGAATCGCTGACATTCACCGCATCGCTGCCGCCATTCTGACGGTAGAGTTTGATGTTCTGAATGCCGCTGACGTTCCAGTTATTCGCGCCGGAGAGCGTCAGGGAGGTCGGAGCGATGGAGAAGACATCGTCGCCGGCAGTATCTTCCGCCGTGAGTGCATCTTCGCCGCCGTTTCCTTCGATCGTAACGTTCTTCACGCCTTCTGCGCGGATCTCCGCGTTTTCAAAGACCGCCGAAACCATAGTTTCCGTGAGGGTGAAGAGCTCGTTTCCAGCCGTTCCCGTGATGGAGATGGAATCGGAACCTCCGTTGGCCGAGATGAAGGCGAGGGTCGAAACGCCCTGGATCTTCACGTTGCCGTTGAGGGTCGCAGTACCTTTGAACCACGTGACGGAATCATCAGCGGCCGTGTCGGTAAGGACGACCGAGTCGGTTCCCTGCGAAGCATTGACCTGGAGAGAGGTGAGGCTTTCGACCTTGATCTCCGAGCCGTTCGCGGTGAAGTTCGCATAATCGGCACCTGCCGTGATCGCATCATCGCCGGCCGTACCAGTGAAATCGACCTTCTGCGCGTTAAGGACGGTCACGTCGCCGAAACCGTTCAGCGTGTAGATGCCGGTCTGGACATTGCCCGCATTGACCGTCACGTTGGCATTCGCCGCCACGTCTGCGGCATCCGAAGCCGAACCAGTGAGTTTCGCAGACGTCAGACCGGTGAAGGTCTGCGTGAATCCTGCGCCGGAGACCGTCAGATTTCCGTCAGCCGCCGAAACGACGCATCCGGTATCTTCCGTCTGAATGTTGGCGGAACCGCCGGCGTTGGCTTTGAGGTTCGCGAAATCGGACGCGTAGATCGTCGCATTCGCCGAGATGAACTCCACGTAGTTTCCGTCGATCATGTAAGTCCCCGCATTATTGAAGACGACGCTGTCGCCCATTCTGCTGGAGAGGTAGACTTCACGGAAATTGGTAACGGCGATCTGGGTCTTGCCAGACATGGCAGTGATCTGATTGCCTTCGACCTGGAATTCTTCGTCTTCTTCCGTTCCGGAGAGCTTCGCGACGGCACTGCCCGAAGCGGTTGCCGTGATGTTCACGCAGCCCTGGATGCGGCAGGAGGATTTTTCAGTCTGGAGCGTAACCGCAGAACCTTCGACGGAAACGACTCCGCCAGAGACCGCGCTGACGTTCGCGACCGCATTGGTCCCGTTGAAGAGGAAGGAACTCGCATTGCGGATCGTGAGCGTGTATCCCGCACCCGAGATGACGACCAGTCCGTTTTCCGCAGTGATCGTCTCGCCGCCGAATCCTTCCACGATGACCGTGCTTTCAAAGCCCAGCGTATTCGCAGCGTCGAACACATAGTTCGAGCCGGAACCTTCGAGGTTCAACACCACGTTATTGAGCGTGACCTTCGGTTTGTCTGCACCGGCTTCGAAGATGAAGCGATTCGTCGACTTCGCCGCAGCCTGGACAGTGACGGTGTCCGCACTCTTCTGGATCGTACCGCCGCCGTTAGCCAGCGTCGAATTGTATGCGACGGTCGTCTTGCTCACGTTTTCGCCGGGGATCGTGTTGATGATGCCGCCGATCGGACGGTATCCCGGCACGTTCGCGCGGATGAAGACCTTGTTGAAGATGTCGGTATCTTCCGGCTTAACGGCGACCATGGTTCCGGTCTTCGCTTCGTCAGGACCGACCCACGCGACCGCGATGTTGCCGTAAGCGTCCATCGCTACAGCCGAAGCATCTTCGTCCCACGGACGATAGGCGTTGACCAGAATTTCCTGATTCG
>CAZRGJ010000017.1:0-5810 GCA_964599445.1 uncultured Planctomycetaceae bacterium
AAGGGGGCGGAACGGTTCCGGAGAGGATTTTTTTTATTTGAAGGGAGATTTTCGTCTCTTTTTCATCTTGCGCGAACGGAAAGATCCTGCTATACTTTCCGTGAATGGAATTTTTGGAAAAAGGAGACCGGAGAAGAACGCAATGCGTCATCAATCGTTAATTCCAAACCGCTTCCTGTTTCATATCGAGATGGAATGCGCTTACCGTGAGGAGCTGGAAGATCTTCAGGAACTTCCGGAACGCTTTACGCTTCCTGATTTTGAAGTGCTTGAAGACCCGCAGGTCTCTGACGGCGTTTTTTCCCGAAAGGCGCGGGGCGGAAAGGAATTTCATGTTCGGAGCGCCTGGAATGAGCGCGGGATCGCGTTTCAATTTTTTGTTTCCGGGAAATCGAAAGAACTCTGGTGCAATCCGGACCGTCCGGATGAAAGTGACCGGATCGAATTGTGGCTCGATACGCGCAATGTGCATGATGTGCATCGTGCGACGCGGTACTGCCATCGTTTCGTCTGTTTTCCGACGGGCAGCGGGCGCGACGGTGACGAAGCGTCCGTTCTTTTCCAGCCGGTCAGCCGAACGAAACAGATCCCGAATGAAATTCCAGACGGTGCGATGAAGATCCGGTCCCAGGTACAGCGAAACTGCTATTCCGTGTTCCTTTATCTTTCGGCATCGGCACTGACCGGGTTTGACACGCGGGAGTTCCGGCATCTTGGGATCGCCTGGGCACTGATCGACCGGGATCTTCCGATGAAGACCCTCACCGCCGGTGCGCCGTTCCCGTTTATGGAGGATCCGTCGCTCTGGTACTCGCTGTTCCTGAAGGAAGAATAAGCAGGAAACCGTACAGGAAGAAAGCAGGAAGAAATGGAGATATTGCGGGACTATACGATGGAGCTTCGGGTGCGCTATACGGAATGCGATCCGATGCGCGTCGTGCATCATTCGAAATATTTCGTCTATTTTGAAATGGCGAGAACGGAACTTTTCCGCGCCAACGGCGGAAGCCATGACCAGCTGGAGCGGGATGGACTTTTTTTCGTGGTCGTGCGAGCGGACTGCCACTATATCAAGCCGGCACTCTATGACGATCTCATTCAGGTGAGCATCCACGTAGAGAAAGTGACCCGCGCCAAGATCGTGCACCGCTACGAAGTCCGCCGTGACGGGGAACTGCTGACCGAGGCGCACATTACCCTCGCGCTGATCGATCGGGACGGCAAGATCCAGCTCATTCCCAAAGGGATGACGTGAACGGTGAGACGAAACGGATTTTTTTCCAAAAGGATCGGAGACAAAACGGAAAATGGCTCAAAAAAGAAAACCCCGCCGCGATGAAGTGGAAGATCTCGACACGCTGTGCGAGTACTGTTCGGGAAAATGCTGCCGATATTTTGCGATGGAGATCGACGAGCCGGTCGACTGGGAAGATTTTGACCGGCTGAGGTGGTTCGTGCTGCATGAGTACACCACGCTCTTCACCGAAGACGAACACTGGTTCCTGCTTGTTCAGACCAAATGCCGGAAACTGGATGAACAGAACCGGTGCATGGACTACGAAAATCGGCCGAATGTCTGCCGAAGCTACACGACAGCCCACTGCGAGTACGAGGATCACTGGGTCTACGACCGGTACTTTGAAACGCCGGAACAGGTCGCGGAGTATGCCGAGGCACTTCTTGGTCCGCGTGTCGGCGACAGTATCCGTACGCCGCGCAAATGTGCCTGAAAGCGTGCCGGCGTTCTGCGTTCAGGTGTTCGGCATTCAGGCGTTCGGCTCTTTAGTGTTCTGCGGTTCCCCAGCGTTCGGGAACTTTCAGGAATTCCTGCACGATCTTCGCCGTGTTTTTGACCGGATCGTACAGATCGAGCACCCGCTCCCGATTTTGACGCCCCAGACGGACCGAGAGCTCCGGATCGCGGAAGAGAGTGAGGAGGTGCTCCGCAAGCATTTTGGAATCGTCCGGCTCCACCAGAAAACCGGTCCCGCCGTCCTGAATGATCTCCGCGGGTCCCTGCGAACGAACTGCGATCACCGGTCTCGCGAACATCCCGGCCTCTACGAGGACCAGCCCAAAGGATTCTTCCCATGACGTGAGCGCCAGAACGTCCGCGAGCCGTAAAAGCGGGCGAATGTCGTCCTGAAACGGGATGAGACGGCAGACCGTTTCGAGTGCGGAGTGCACGATCTCCTGCCGAAGAGATTCTTCCAGAGGTCCGGCTCCCGCGAAAATGAACTGAACGTTTTCCCGCACACTTTCCGGAAGTTGGGCTGCGGCCCGAAGGAGCATGTGCGGATTCTTGCGTTCCGAGAAACGTCCGAGCCACAAAATGGTCCATTTTTCCGGATCGATGCCGAATCCTCCCAGTTTTTCCCAGGCTGGACGCGCTTCTTTTTTCTGAAAATGTTCTGCCTCTTCCAGCGTCAGCCGCGAGGAATTCGAAACGACCACGGACCGGGCGCAAAGTTCATCCAGCAGCTTTTCTGCATTCCGGGAACGGGAGAGTGCTGTGCGGAGATGCGCTTCTGCGATTTTCCGCGACGGATCCGATTCAAAGAAGACGGTCCGGCTGTTTCGATAGAAAAATTTCGAGATCTGCGGGAGCGAAAGCCATCGGGGACGCATAAAGCGGTCTTCGAGAACTTCATGAATGTGCGTGAAATGCGGGATCCCGAGTGCACGGGCCGCGAGGACGCCTTCAAAAATGCAGACGGTATTCGAGTAGACGGCGTCGATCCGGTTTTTCTTCAGAAAGTTCTTGAAACGGTGAAGACGAAATGGTGTCCGCAGACGGTTTTTCCACTCCCAGAACGACGGCTCGTAAAGCATCCACCAGCAGAGCGGTTCGATCTCGGCCGGGATCCCCATTTCACGCGCAGAATCCGCCATGGGACCGTCCGTCGGAAAAATGACGAACGGCTCGATCCTTTCCCGATCCAGATTCCGGAGCGTCGTGTCGAGACAAAATTCCGCACCGCCGCGCAGCGCACTGTGAGCCAGAAAAAGGATGCGTTTTTTCATGTTCGGCGTTTTCTGTTTCTTCTCAGGAGGATCGGGAATTCTTTCTCTGGCCAAGATCCGGTTTACTGTGAAAGACTTTCCTGCAGCGAAAGCGTCGGATCGGCGAAAGCGTCGGATCGGCGTCGGTACTTTCTGTCCGTTTTCGTTCCGGGAACGTGCCGAAACGAAAAACTAGACCGTCTTTTGACTGCTCATACGCTGAGACAGGACCGCCAGGCTCGAAGAAAGCGAGACGTTCTCCACGATGATCCCCTCCGGTACAAAAAGCTGGACCGGCGCGAAATTCCAGATCCCCTGGATCCCCGCTTTGACCATCAGATCCGCCGTTTCCTGTGCGAACTGGGCCGGGACGGTCAGGATCGCGCACTGCACATTCAGTTCTTTGGCCTTTTCTTCAAACTGGGAAAGTGGGTAGATCGGTCTTCCAAGGATCTCTTTACCGATTTTCTGCGGTGAAGTATCGAATGACGCCAAAATGTCCAGGTTCTCCTGCTGGAATCCTTTGTATCCAAGCAGCGCGGTCCCCAGATGCCCTACCCCGACAAGAAATGCACGGCGAGTCTGATTCCAGCCAAGAAAACATTCGATGTGGCTGACCAGTTCATTGATCGTATGCCCAATTTTGGGACGTCCAACGATCCCCGTCATCGCCAGGTCTTTGCGGACCTGGATCCCCGTAAGTCCCAATTCTTCTGCAATTCGCGTGCTGGAAACGACCTCTACCTTTTCATCCCGCAGTTTTCTCAGGAAAGAGAGATACAGAGGGAGCCGTCTTATGCTCGGTACCGGATAGGCACGTTCCTTAGTCTCACTCATTTCTTCACCCTTGAAAGAATCCTTTTTTGTCGCACATCCCTTCTATTATAGCACATTTCAGAAAAATAAACAGTACGTTCTTTGAGTATTTTGATATTTTTTTATAAAAAAGGTTCAAATTTCTTTAAAGAAAAGCAAAATCCGCAAATTTTATCATAAATTTAGGTAAACTGGACAGAATGGGCGGTTTGAGCATTGTGCGGAATTTTGAAATTTAGTGAATTTTTTCAGGAAACGAATCGGCCTCCTTTACAGAACCGGAAAATGTTTTATACTAGAAGAGATTCCCATTTAAAATTTTGCCAACGGAGCCGTTCGCAGATTTTCAGGAATGATTTCTGAAAATAGCTCGGGCGGCTCAAACGAGAAAGTGATTTCATAATGGAATGGACACGCGACGCGATCGCAGAAAAATATCTCGAAACGATTCCCTATGTGCTTTACCCGGTTCAGGAAGAGGCGCTTTTGGCGTGGTTTTCTTCCGAGCAGGGGGTGATGGTCTGTGCTCCGACCGGGACAGGAAAGACTCTCATTGCGGAAGCGGCCGTCTATGAAGCACTTCTGACGGGAAAGCGGACGTACTATACGACGCCGCTCATCGCGCTGACGGATCAGAAATTCCGGGAACTTCAGGCTTCTGCGGAGCGTTGGGGATTTTCTGCGGACGATGTCGGGCTCGTGACGGGGAACCATAAAGTGAATCCGGACGCCAAGGTCCTCGTGGTCGTGGCGGAGATCCTCTTCAATCGTCTTCTTCATCCGGAAGATTTTGATGATTTTCAGGACGTGCATTCCGTCGTGATGGACGAGTTCCACAATTTCAACGATCCGGAACGCGGGATCGTGTGGGAATTTTCTCTCGCGCTCCTTCCGAAGCACGTGCGGCTTCTCCTCCTTTCTGCGACGGTCGGAAATGCGGTCCAGTTTGCGAACTGGCTTGATTTTGAGCACGGACACCGTCTGGAAGTCGTTCAGAGCCATGAACGCAAAGTCCCGCTCGTGTTTCAGTGGGTCGGCGATCAGCTGCTCGTGGAGCAGATCCAGCTGATGTGCCTTGGGAGCGAAGAGGAACGCATGACGCCGGCTCTGGTCTTCTGTTTCAACCGGGAGGAATGCTGGAGAGTCGCGGAGGAGATCCGGGGCAAGGAACTCGTGACGCCGGAAGTGAAGTCGCGTCTGGTCGCGGAACTGGCCCGTTTCGACTGGTCTCAGGGAGCGGGACCGAAGCTCAAGCAGCTGCTCATTCGCGGCGTCGGCGTTCACCATGCGGGCATCCTGCCGAAGTACCGGCGTATCGTGGAGTACCTTTTTCAGCAGAAACTTCTGGCGGTCTGTACCTGCACGGAAACGCTTTCCGCAGGGATCAATCTGCCTGCGCGGTCGGTCGTTTTGCCGAGCATCATGAAAGGTCCTGCCGGAAAGCAGACGATGCTGGAATCCGGGACGGCGCATCAAATTTTCGGACGCGCCGGCCGACCGCAATTCGATACGCAGGGGCACGTTTTCGCTTTGGCGCACGAAGATGACGTCCAGATCCTCCGCTGGCAGGAAAAATTCAATCGGCTTCCGGCAGACTCGAAAGATCCGAAGATCCTGGCGGAGAAAAAGGCGCTGAAGCGCAAACAGCCGAAGAGAAATCCGAATCTTCAATACTGGACGGAGCAGCAGTTTCTGAAATTGCGCAATGCACCGGCCGGGAATCTGGAAAGCCGCGGTCTGGTTCCATGGCGGATGCTTTCGTTCATGCTTCGGGTCTCTCCGGAGGTGGAAAAACTGCGCGAACTGGTGAAGAAACGGCTTCTTTTCGGACGACGTCAGGAAACTGCCCAAAAGGATCTGGAGAGGATGCTCGGTACACTTTGGAGTGCGGGATACGTCCAGCTTCAGCCCGAGCCGCCGGCGGAGTGGTTTCCGTCGCTTCCGCGTCCTGACCGGATTCCCGAAACGGTCAATGCGCCGCTGATGCCTGG
>CAZRGJ010000017.1:5820-17863 GCA_964599445.1 uncultured Planctomycetaceae bacterium
GGAATGGAGAGCCTCCCGAATGAAACGGAGTCGGCAATTTCCGCAGAGGAAGAGGGCTCCCGTTCCGAAAAGACGGAGGAAAGGATCCTGCGCCTGGAAACGGATTCCAGTGCGAAAGGGACGCCGAGTCTGGAAATGTGGAAGCGGACCCGTTCTTCGGAGGGACCCGCCATTAATGTACCGAAAGCCGCGAAAAAGCACGTCGCGAAACCAAAAAAGACCGGGTTTGGCGCGGGACTGTTTGACGAGCTGGAAGAGGACGGGAGTGCGGAACTTCCGAGTATGGCTGAGCCTGAAAAAACGGCCTCCCGGATCATTTCGGCATTTGATTCCCGCAAAAAGAGTGGGAGAGAGGCTCCGCAGGAAACGGGAATGGAGATCTCGTCTTTTCGTGCTGAAAAATCCAACTTCGGATTTGGTGCCGGACTGCTGGAAGAACCGGACGCGCAGGACACCGGGTCTGCTTCTTCTTCGGATCTTCTTTCCGGCCTGACGTTCGGCGGCGGAGTGCAGAATGCGTTCCCGAAAAAGACGTCCGGAAGTCCGGGATCCCCTGCTCCGTCTGAATCTGAAAAAACGGCGTCTTCGGAACCGTCGGGAGTTTCTTCGGGGCTTCTTTCCGGCCTGACGTTCGGCGGCGGAGTGCAGAAATCGGCGTCGAAAAAAGAACCTGCCGGCCCCAATCCAGCTTCCGCACCTGCACCCAATGCCGACTCCGCGAAAATTTTGGAGTCCGTGCCGACCGTCCCCCAGCCGTCTGCGCTGAAAACGCAGGCTGAGAATGCGTCGAAGCAGAGCATTCCGGAGCCGAAATCGGAAAAAGCGTGGGTCTTCGTGAACGGTGCGGCTGTCCTGGCTTCCAGTGTGGAAAAGAAACCGGAAGAGGAAAAGCCGCTCTACATTCCGCAGCTGGCGATCCCGACGGAAACGATGGATGGAATGGCGAAACTGCGCGGAGTGCATCCGATCTTCGGAACTTGGCTTCTGAACTACCTTCCCCATGCAGACAGAAAGGAACGGCTTCAGGCTTTCGAGAGTCTTTTGGAGCTTCCGTACTCGCTTGGTCCGTCGATCCGTGTTCCGCATCAGGATGAACTTCCGCGCGGTCGGTTGGCGTGCGGATACCTGGACGCACGGCTTCTGGATCTTGGGCTGGCAGTCGAAGCGGAACTGGTCTCCATGAGTCCGCAGGAACGCAAGGAACGGCGGGAAGCGGGGCTGGATCCGATCTACGCCCTGACGTTCGCGGAGAAACTCTACCGCCTTTTCCAGCATGAATGCCCTCTGGTCGCCGATCTGAAGGTCTGGCCGTGCTGGGTCGCGGGAGAAGTGCTCCGCTTCAACGGAAAGTTCAACGCGTACATCAGCGCGAAGGGGCTCCAGAAGCAGGAAGGAATGGTCTTCCGCCATCTTTTGCGTCTGATCCTGCTCCTTGGCGAGTTCATGGAGCTTGAGCTTCCATCCGGAAATTCCGACGAGTGGAAGAACGATCTCGCCGACCTGATCGAGGTCCTGACGAAAGCCTGCGAAGCCGTTGACCCGTCCGGGACCCGCCAGATGCTGGAAGAGGGGCTTCGCTGACCTTCCTCTTTTACCGCACCCTTACCGCAGCTCCCCTTTCCCATACCGGCTGCCGGCGGATCATGGATCTGCCGTGCGGCAGAATTTCCTGGATCGACATTCAGGATCCTACCCTTAACCCCCGAAAAAAAGATGCACAGAAAAATTTCAAAACTCACGGCATTGACCATTTGGCCCGTATTTTGTATCGCGGTCAGTTTGGTCTTTTCGAATGAACGCATTCAGGCAGAAACAGTTTCCGGCATACCGTTTGTTTCTGTGTCCTCTTCCGCAGCTGTGCAGCAGGCTCAGGCTGGATGGTGCGTGAAGAACGCGCAGATCGCGGCGTCCGTCGACGCTGACGGGAAAGTGTCGGTTTTCCGTCTGGATGGGAATCAGAAACCGGCTGGCGGACCGTTCGCGGAATTTCAGCTTCCTGCAGATGGGAAATTCACCCGTCTGGCTCCCAACAGTGCGTCCTTCACGTTTGCGGATCACCGTTTAACTTTCATCGCGCCGAATGACGGAACGCCGATCCTGCGAGTCGGACTTTGCCCGCTTCGGACGAAAGAAGCGCGGACGGTCAAAAATCTTCGTTTGCCGGAGATCCTGCTTTCGGAAGAATTCGCTGCGGATTCCGTGAAGGCACTCGGTACGGCCGGCCTGACTCCTGTGGACGGGCACAAAGGCTCGTATGCGTTTCTCGCAGTCGCGAAACCGGAGACCCGCAAAGGAGTCGTCTGCGGATGGATCACGAGCCTGAAAGGGAGCGGGATCGTCTTTTCTTCCCGGACGCCGGACGGAAAAGGGACCGCCATTCAGCCCGAAATGCAGTACGGCCGGTACCCGATCCCCGCAATTTCAGCAGAAAACGCAGAGACGGCGGCTGACCGGAGCGTGGAGGGAGACGTCGGCGAGTGGTTCGTGCTCGGTGCGTTTGACGATTCGCTGACGGGGCTGGAAACATACGCGGATCAGATCGCGGAATTCCATAAGATCCAGCTGAAACCACAGATCTCCGGCTACTGCACATGGTATTCCAACCGATTCGGCGGGGCGGGAAATGAAGTCTCGACGCGGGAATTCGCGGACGCTGCCGCAGAAAAACTCGTGCCGTTTGGAATGAGTTTCTTCCAGATAGACGATCATTGGCAGCTTGGTCAGAGTTCCAATGGGCCGAAAAAGAACTTCACGTCGCACGATCCGAATGGTCCGTACCGCTCCGGAATGAAGCCGACGGCAGAGTACCTGAACTCGAAAGGACTGCGTGCCGGGATCTGGTTCATGCCGTTCTCGGGGAACTGGAACGATCCGTACTATGCGGACAAGCAGGAATGGTTCGCGAAATCGGCGATCGACTATCCGGAACCGGGGCAGAAAAATACGCGGCGTTTTTCCGGGATCGATCAGAAAAAAGGTGCTCCCTACGAAACGTTCTGGGGCGGTACGTCGCTCGACATGACGGACAAAAACGTCGAGAAGTACGTGCATGATGAAGTGGATCAGATCGCGAATAAATGGGGATTCAAGTACTTCAAATACGACGGGATCTGGACCGCGATGGCGTGCGAGCAGCTCTACGTCAACGACGAGTACTGGCCGGACGATCTGGGGCTTCAGATCTTTGACGACATGACGAAAACCAACGTCGAGATCTACCGCAAAGGGCTGAATATGGTCCGTGCGGCAGCTGGAGACGACGTTTTCATTCTCGGATGCAATGTGTCGCAGAACATGCGGACGATGGCCGCTTCCTACGGTCTGGTCGACGCGATGCGCATCGGTCCGGACAATGGGGCGAGCTGGCGCGGGATCTGTGCCGGTCCGGTTCGCGGGACGGCGCGCTACTTCTTCAACGGCCGCGTCTGGTTCAATGACCCGGATCCGGTCTATGTGCGCGATTCCATTCCGCTTTCTCACGCACAGCTCATCACGTCCTGGGCTGCCGTGACCGGGCAGCTTTTCGCATTCAGCGACTGGCTTCCGGAGCTTTCCCAGGAACGCGTGAACGTGCTTCAGAGAACGATCGCGCCGGCGTGTCTCTACACGGCGCGGCCGTTGGACGTTTTTGAGGTCCCGCTGGCGAATGTATGGAAAGTGACCCGTCCGGAGAAATTCGCCTCCGGCAGCGAAGTGAAACCGGATGCCGTTCTCTTCGGTCTCTTCAACTGGTCGGAGGAAGAAGCTCTGAGCATTGAAAAAACGGCCGCGCAGCTTGGACTGGATCCCAATGCGCAGTACGCCGGTTTTGATTTCTGGGCGGATTCCTTCGTCCCGCCGTTCCGCGGAAGTCTGAAATGCGAGCTTCCGGGCGGTTCCTGCCGTATTTTCTCGCTCGTCAGGCTGGGAAATGAACCGCAGCTGGTCAGCACGAACCGGCACGTCACCAGCCCGCTCTTTGAGGTGAAGAACGTGAAATGGGATGCGGAAAAACTCACCCTTTCCGGCACGAGCACCGTCGTCGCGAATGATCCGTACGAGCTGCGCTTTATTCTTCCGAACGGCGTGAAACCGGTCGGGATTTCCGTTTCTGAAAAGACTCAGGGACCGGCGGAAATGATCCTGGACGGCAGAACGCTCCGCGTGCGCTTCACGTGCGGGAACGCCGGAGACGTCCAGTGGTCGCTCGCCTTTGAACGCGGTGAAACTCCGGTTCTGCAGGCCGTGAAGCCGCAGAATTTGACGGGAAAGACGACGTACCATAAAGTCAGCCTGACGTGGGATGAGACGCCTAATTATGGTTTCCTTTTGACGAAAACGTGCCCGGACGGAAGCAAAAAAACGTTCACGCTCACCTCGAATTCCTTCACCGATTTCGACGTGAAGACGAGTGAATCCTACATTTACGCGCTTCAGGCAAAAGGTTGGGATGGCGACTTTTCTTCTGCCGTGGAACTCCGTGTCGCCATGCCGGAAACGATCGTTTTGCCGCCGCTGCCGCCGAAGCCGGACGTCAATATCGTCTGAAGGCAAGCACGCAGTGGGGATCGGTCCAGACGGATCGTTCTGCCGGCGGACATCCGCTGACGCTCAACGGCAAAGTCTACGAAAAAGGCGTAGGCATTCACGCGGCAGGAAATCTGACGTACGCGGTCCCGGAAGGAATGAAGCGATTCACTGCCGTCGTGGGTCTCGATGATTTCCACACGCAAGACCCTCGCCGTTCCGTTTACATTAAAGTCTGGACGGACGTTTGCGAGATGGGCGAACCGCAGGTCCTGGCTGCTGAATCGCCGCTTTTGAGCAATCCGACGGTCAACGTCTGGCATTTCAACATTCCGCTGGATCCCCGCGTGAAGCAGATCCGGCTGGAGATCGATCCGACGGCCGACGGGATCAACTGCGACCACGTGGATTGGGTCGATGCCGGCTTCTGCCGTGAATGATCTTCGTGTTGAAGAGGCGGGAAAGTCTAAAACTCCCGCCTCTTTTTTTGCTGCCCCATTTTTTTCAGGAGATTTTCCATGCCTTCCTTAAAATCGATTTTTCTCCTTGGTTTTTGGATGCTTTTTTTGCACACGTCTGGAATGCTGACGGCTGCGGAACTTTTCCCGTTCATGGCGGAAGGCGCGTCGCTGCCTCAGCTCTGGACGCCTCCCCGGGGAAACGAACCGGCCGGCGCGAATGGTCATGTACGGGCAGCCGGAGACATTTTCGTCAATGCGTCGGGGGAACGTCTGCGCTTCTGGGGAACGAATCTTTCTTTCAAGTCCAATTTTCCGGACAAAAAGGATGCCGCGGCACTCGCGAAACGTCTCTGTGCTTTCGGATTCAATGTCGTCCGGCTTCATTTCGTCGATACCGAGATCTGGGGAAAATACCGAAACGAACTGGGCTGCCGAAAAATGGATGAGGAAGAGCTGGACCGTCTCGACTGGTTCATTTTTCAGCTGAAAGAGTGCGGGATCTACGTCAACATAAATCTTCATGTCGGCCGCGTACTGGATGAACGGGACTGAAATTTCCCGGAGGCCCGGCGTCTTCCCAATATGCAGAAAGGTGTGGGGAGTTTTCTGCCGGAAATGCTTGAGCTTGAAAAAGAGTATGCGCGTGAGCTGCTCACGCACGTGAATCCGTACCTTGGGAAGAATTATCTTGAAGATCCGTGTGTTGCGTTCATTGAGATCAATAATGAGAACTCGATCCTTTGCGAGTGGAACTGCGGACATCTGGACGATCTGCCCGATTTTTACGCGCGGGAGCTTGAAATTCGATGGAATGCGTGGCTTCAGAAACGCTACGCTTCGACGGAAGACGTACGCAAAGCGTGGAATTCGGTGAGTCTGACGCCGGGGGAGGAACGGATTCCGGACTGCGGATTCACCAGTACCGGGACGTTCAAAAACTCGCCATGGACTCTTGAAAAAGGACGCGGAACAGACGCTGACGTTTCCGTGGATGAGGAGGCCGGCCTGCTTCGGATCCATGTTCGGAAGTCGGAAGCGAACTGGGATCCGCAATTTTATCTGACGCAGAATCACGTGGAGGCAGGTCAGCCGTTTCTCGTGGAGTTCCGTATCCGCTCCACGGTGCCGAAACAGCTCGTTTTTTACTTCATGGAGAATCATCCGGCATGGCGTTCCGAGATCCGGCGATTTCCCGTCACGGACGAATGGCAGACGGTCCAGATGAAGATCCGTCCGAATTTTTCGGATCCTGACGTCCGTTTTGGTTTCGCCGCACTCGAGGGGATCGTGGAGCTCGACCGGTTCAGTATTCGGCCCGGCGGTTCCTGGGGACTGGCGGAGGGTGAGTCGCTGGAAGACAGGACGATCTCTTTCGTCAAATTTAAGACAGGAAGCGCGACAGTCGAGCAGAAGCAGGATTTTCAGGAGTTTCTCCTGGATCTGGACCGTGAGTACTGGCAGACGATGTTCCGTTGGCTTAAAGAGGAATTGAAGCCGAACGCACCGATCGCCGGGACTCAGCTGCGGTATGCCTCGACGCACGCGCAGGCGGAGCTGGACTACTGCGATATTCATGAGTACTGGTGCCATCCGAGCTGGCCGAATCGCGCGTGGGACTTCAGCGACTGGTTCGTGGAAAATCGGAATTTCATGGAGCATTTTGCTTTAAGCCGGACATACCTTGGACTGGCCAACCACCGCGTCGCGGGGAAACCGTATGTTTTGAGCGAATTCAATCAGCCGTACCCGAATCTTTACTCTGCGGAAGGATTTGTGGTCACGGCGTGCCTCGGCGCGTTCCAGAACTGGAGCGGGATCTGCTCCTACTGCTGGGCGCATGACCGAAAGCACCGCGACGGAAATTCATTTTTCGATCTTTGCGAAAATCCGGTCATTCTCGTTCACCATCCGGCCTTGGTCGATCTTTTCGTTCGCGGCGATCTGAAGAGCGTCACGGAACTTCCGGCCCCGCCGATGGCTGTTCTGGAGATGACGAAGGATGAAGAGTGGGCGTTTCTGCGTCAAAATCTTGGCGGATACCATCGGAATTTCTCGACGCTCGGCATGAAGAGTACCGATGCGTTCCAGGCGTACTGCGCACTGCGTCTTCCTGACCTGAAGATTCCGGATCCGCTTACGGATTCTGTCCCGGCTCTGAACCGTCAACCTGGCTGGAACGCGGAAGAACGGAAACTCACGCCGGAAAACGCTCCCGGACAGCTCGTTTCTCCGACGGGCGAGATCCATTGGAATGGGGAAGAGCCTGGCAAAGCGTACTTTTTGGCCGACACGCCGAAGACGAAATTCTTTACGGGGAAAATTGCCGGCAGGTCGTTCATATTCCGGGATGGTACGCGGCTGACTCCCGGAGAAACGCTCCTTGACTGGGCGTCGATCTCGCTGACTCGATCTTCCGAAAATGCCTGGCTGCTTGCCGCGACGGGCGTCATGAAAAATTCCGGAGCATCCTACCGACCATACGATCAGCCGGAAATGGAGGACGCAGCCGATCTGCGTGCACTGGAAGACACGAAACTTTTTTCGCCCAAACGAGGCCAAATACCCCGACTCTGCGAGGGGATCCCTCTTTCACTCGTTCTGCCGGTTGCCGCTCCGAAAACGGTCGCCGTTTCCGCGTTGAACGGCAATGCGGAAAAGATCCGCTCGGAGGCCTGCTCCGTCCAGAGGATCTCTGATTCCGAAGTGGAGATCCGCATCTCGCCAGAGACCCAAACGCTCTGGTATTTGCTGGAGATCATTTCTCCGAATGATCAGAAAACGGGAGTTCAGAAAACTAAACGTTGAGAATTTCGGGAAGATTTTCCGGAAAAAACTTCTGAATACTGAAATTTTTGGAAAATTTCGCAAAAAACGGGAGGATCCGTCTTTTCAAAAGGCGGGATTCCGGGTAAAATAAAAGAGTAGAAGTCTTGTGAAGCAGTGTGCGTTCACGATAGATCCGAAAGAAATTTTCCGATGCTTCGGCCTTTTAAAGGGGAGGAAGTCATGCGTTTTTCATCATTGGGGAGCTTTTCGCTGCTTTTGGCGGCTTTGGTTTTGATGTGCAGTTCGGCTGCGGCACAGTACGCGCCTCAGGTCGCTTCACCGTATCCGGCGCCGGGTACTGCGACGACGCCCTCGGCGATGCCGCCGGGAATGAGTGCGGGAGCTGCCGCACCTGCCGGCCGTGCACCGATCCAGAGTGCCACGCCGAATTCCATCAACACGCAGTTTCCGCAGGGGGGAGCCTCTCCGTTTGCGGTCGCCGGCGCGAATGGACGTCCCATGCCGACGCTGAATCCCTACCAGACGATGCAGGCCCAGCAGCAGACGCGCGCCTTCAATGGTCCGGTCCAGTACGGACAGCATACGCCGGCCGCGGCTCCGGAAAAACCGTTTGCGGATTACGAAGCCGCCCCGGTCCTGAGTCCCTACATGCAGCTTTTCCGCCGCGATAATTTCACCGGCATCGACAACTACAATCTGTACGTGAAACCGGCACTGGAAGCGGAAGCGAAACGGCAGCAGATGCAGCAGCAGCTTAACGCCATCCAGCAGAATCAGAGTCAGACGAAGGTCCAGCAGCAGGCGCAGTTCAATTCAAACGTAGGTGCCGCGACGGTCGGGGCCGCCTATGGGCAGATGAATACCGGGTTGAATGCGAATAATCCGGGTGCGTCTTACGGTTTCTCCGGTTCCGGACCGACGGTGCATGTGGATCCTGCCCGCGCTCAGGAGAAGACCGACAAAGAGAAGATCGACAAGGAAGCGGAAGAGGATGAAGAAGATGCGAAGCAGCCTGCGTATTTCAATCCGTACGCTCCGACGCGCCGCGGTGTCGTTCGTCCGCACTATGAACCGGCAGGAAAATAGACGGATCCTTCCGGAAATGGAACGCTGCGGTGCGGAGGTTTGTACTTTGAGCGTTTTTTGCTGAATTTTTATGGGGAACGGTCACTTTCGTTCCCCTTTTCCTTTTGAAAAGAAAGAGTGGGTTTTGCCGTGAGTCAAACCGTCTATTCCGTGGGTCAGCAGATCCGTTCCGCCCTCCTGTTTTTTCTGAAGATCGGTCTTTCTCTGGGGATCCTTGGTTTTCTGGTTTGGCGTGCGCTTCAAAATCAGGAAACGGTCAACGGCCTGCTCCACGGCGAGAAGATCTGGACGTCTTTGGGGCTTGGATTTTTTTTCACGTTCATCGCCGTCCTCGCGACGATCATTCGCTGGCGGTATCTCGTGCGCATCCAGAAACTCGACGCGGATCTCTGGACGACGCTCCGGGTCGGGTACATCGGGTACCTTTTCAATCTTGCGCCGATGGGGATCGTGGGCGGAGACCTGCTGAAAGCCTGGCTTTTGACCCGGCAGGAAAAGGCGAAACACCCCAACGCCGGGCCCGTAGTGCTCGCGTCGGTCTTCATTGACCGAATGATCGGACTGTACGCGCTTTTCATGCTCGCCTCGCTCGTCGTACTTGGAATGGGGATCCTCTGGGATCCGGAGACGACGCCGACGCTGCGTTCTGCGTCTTGGGCTGTCCTGACGGCATGGGGGATCGGAACGGCTGCCGGGCTGGCGCTTCTTTGCCCGCCGCCGTCGAAAAAGGAACTCCCTCCGCCGCGCTCCCGTTTTGAGAAATCGTTTCGGGAACTTGCGGGAAGTGTGCGTCTTTACCGAAACTACCCGCTTCAGCTTGCGTGGATCCTGCTGGTGAGTCTTCTCATTCACGCCTCTTTCGCGACGTCGATCTACTTTCTGGCAGACGGCATCTGGCGCGGAAGTGCACCGCCGACGTTTGCGCAGCATCTCTACATTTCGCCGACCAGCATGTCGATGTCGGCGGTACCGCTTCCTGTCGGGCCGGTCGAAGTCGTGCTGGACGAACTGTACCGCGACGAAACTGGAAAGCCCGGCATGGGACTCGTCGTCATGCTGGCGTACCGGCTGGTCTGTCTCGTGACGGCGATGCTGGGAGTCGTGTTCTATTTCTGTTCCCGGAATGAGATCCGTGAAACGATGGAAGAGCAAAACGCTCCCCAAACCAAGTAAATTCAGAACGCCGGGCGGTTTCGTATCGTCCGGCGTTCTGCGTCTGAGTCCCCCATGACTTTCCCTTGAAAATCAAAACATGAAAAGGAGACCGAAAATGAAGCATTTTCGAATTTTGATGAATGGACTCTGGAGCCTCTTTCTCTTTTGCACGCTACTTTGGGGTACTTTGCCGTGCGGTGTGGCGGGGGAGATAGAAAAGGGTGAAACAGCGGGAGAAAACGCGGCGATCCATGCTTCACTGTCTGTGCAGACTGCGGGACGGACGGCCATGGGGATCAATTTCGGCGGGCCGGCGGACTGGAATACGGAGCTGCCGTTCGTGAACGTCTTTTTTGAGTCACGCCGATGGATCAGTCAGCGTGAGGGGGAAAGCTGGGGAAAAGGTCCGGATCTGGAGCTGGACGAACGGGGCTGGGTGCGCCGTCTGGAACCGAACTGTTTTGCCGAGACGCCGCTCTGCACGATCGAGGATGGACATTTTCCCAGCGGGACGTACACGGTGCGGTATCGCGGGAAGGGAAAAGTCACGTTCATGAACGCCTGGGTCCTTGAAGAGCGTCCGGGAGAGATCCGGATCCGGGTCGAGGCAAAATATGGTGCCTTCTGGCTTCAGATTCGCGAGACCGATCCGACGGACTATCTGCGCGATTTTCAGGTCTTCCGTCCCGGTTTTGAAGACGAAGCGAAACAGACGTGCGGAATGTGGGATCCTGCGCTGATCGCCCGATGGAAAGGCGTCGATACGGTCCGATTCATGGATTTTCAGCACACGAACGGCTCAAAACTTGAAAAATGGTCTGACAGACCGGTCGTCGGCGATGCGTCGTTCTCGGAAAAAGGTGTTCCGCTGGAACTTCTCTGTGAACTTGCGAATCACCTGAACGCGAACGCCTGGTTTTGTGTGCCGCATCGGGCGGATGATGAATTCGTGCGCAATATGGCGCAGACGATCCGAAGGCATCTGAAACCGGAGCTGAAAGTCTACGTCGAGTACTCCAATGAGGTCTGGAACGGCCAGTTCGAGCAGTGCAGGTATGCGGAAGAACAGGGGGCGAAACTCCTTCCGGACGAAAAACCGTGGGTACGTGCCTGGGCGTGGACGGCCCATCGGTCACGTGAGATCTTCACCATTTTCCGGGAGGTTTTCCCTGAACAGGAAGGGCGTCTCGTGCGTGTGTTGGCCTCGCAGGCTGCGAATGATTATGTTTCGGAGCAGCTTCTGAAATTCTCCAACAGTGCGGAATTCACCGACGCTCTGGCGATCGCGCCGTACGTGATGCACTGTATTCCGAAAGAGTACGCGGATGAATTCATCGCCCGCGGAGTTGACGGTGCGCTGGAACTGCTTGAAAAGCAGAAACTTCCCGAGGCGGTCGAGTGGATGAAAAAGCAGAAGAAAATGGCCGACGAACACGGTGTTGCGCTCATCTGCTACGAAGCGGGCCAGCATCTGGTCGGGCTTTGGGGAGCGAATGACCGGGAGGAACTGAACGCCATCTGTCTGGAGGCGAACGCTTCTCCGCGGATGGGACGGATCTACGACGCGTATTTCCGTGCGTGGGAAGATGTCGGCGGAGGGCTTCTCTGCCATTTCTCCTCGACTGGACGCTGGAGCAGATGGGGTTCCTGGGGACTCGTGCAGTATGCGGACGACGATACTGCCAAATCGCCGAAATTTCGTGCATTCGAACGTGCTCTAAAACGCTGGAATGAGAAATGACGGATCGTGCGATGAAGCGCATTATTGAAAAACTGGATCCGGATTTTTGTGATGGTGTGCTGGAACTTCAGCAGGAATGCAAAAGCATGAAGGTCCAGTTTTCAATAATGAAATTGTTTCCGTTCTTTGAGTGTCGTGGTTTTGGTGGAAATGTGAGATTTTCGTCAAACTTTTCTTGACTTTTAAAATTTTCATGGTATAATCAGAAAGTCAGAGAGTTGACTGTTTGGAAATGGAAAGCGAAGGCAGCGAAAATGGCCGGAAAGATCCCTTTTGAATTGCCGCCGACGGCAGATGTTGTGTTTCA
>CAZRGJ010000018.1:0-17647 GCA_964599445.1 uncultured Planctomycetaceae bacterium
ATACAGGGAGCTGTATGTACCCAGATGAAAATTTTTCCTTTTCCGGTTTGAAATATGTCCGCGATCACGAGTGATTTTGAGAAAAAAAACTTAGCGAAGGGAACGGGGATTCCCGGGAATGGTGAGGCGCATGTTTTCATGCAGGCTTCACATTCCGGACCTGGTGCCCAGGAGGGAACTGTATCGTCTCATGGAGAAGATTCCATCGAGATCGAGCCGATCGTGCCTTCCTCTTATTTTGTGTACCGGATCTGGTTTGACCGGCTGGTCGCGCTTCTGCTTCTGATTCCCGGCCTGCCGATCATGGCGGTCGTGACGGTCCTGCTTTTCCTGACGTCGGATGGTCCGATCCTTTACTGCCAGCGGCGCGTCGGAAAGAATGGCAAGATCTTTACGCTCATGAAATTCCGCTCCATGATCCCGGACGCGGAAAAGAAGACTGGACCGGTCTGGACGAGCGTCAATGACCCGCGAATTACGAAACTTGGAAAACTTCTGCGTGCCTCGCATCTGGACGAACTGCCGCAGATCTTCAACGTGCTGTACGGCGATATGCTCCTCATTGGTCCGCGTCCGGAACGTCCGGAATTTACGTGCCATCTGTCCAAAGCGATCCCCGGCTACGATAATCGGAGTCTCATTCCGCCGGGAGTCACGGGGCTGGCGCAGATCAACCTTCCGCCGGACTCGGATCTGGAAAGTGTACGCCGCAAGCTGACGCTGGACCTGGAGTACATCAAGACCGGTTCGCTGAAGATCGACCTTCAGATTTTCGTCACGACGTTCATGCGTCTGTGCCTTCTGCCGGGCGATTTCTGCAGAAACTGGACCGGGATCCGTCGGGATGTCGTCGTTCCGGAATATATGCGGCACGGGACGGATGAATCGAATCCGATGTTCAAGACGTACACGGACGGCATCGCGATGCAGGAACGTGAAGCGAAGGAAAACGGTGAAGCCGTTCAGGCGCAGACCGCAGAAACGGCCGAAGCCGGAAACGCGGATGCGGACAGGCAGTGTGTGAATGACGAAACGTCATGCAGTTGATGCGGTTTTCTCCGGCAGATGGTTTTTTCCCCCCGGAAAATTCGTTTTTTTCCCGGAAAATGCGGTTCGCCCGTTTGCAAAACGAAAGAATAATTTTTGGATCAAGTTCACAGACGGCTGTATTTCGGTGACGTTTCAGAAGGGACCGAAGTGCAGCCGACTGTTTGAATACACGGAAACACCGCACATGGATGATGGCGAGACAGACTGTGGACGGTTTCGCGCAGTCGGCGAGAGTTGAGGATACGGTACAGAGATGGCGAAAAATACGGATTTTCTGAATGCCTTTACGGTCGATGTTGAGGATTTCTATCAGGTCTCGGCTTTTGAGAAATTTATTCCGCGTTCCGAGTGGGAAAATTACCCGCAGCGGATTCTGGAAAGTCTTCCCCGGATCCTGGATCTGACGGCGGAAACACAGACCTGCGGTACTTTTTTCATTTTGGGATGGCAGGCAGAAAAGCACCCTGCTCTGGTGCGTTCCATTGCGGACGCCGGTCATGAGATCGGATTCCACAGTTTCTCGCATTCGCTCATTTACGAGATGGAACCGGAGGCATTTCGGGAGGAACTGCGCCGTGGGAAGGCGATCCTTGAGGATCTGACCGGCCGGAAGGTCGAAGCCTTCCGTGCGCCGAGTTTTTCCATCACGAAAAAATCGCTTTGGGCACTGGATATTCTGGCGGAGGAAGGTTTTCGATACGATTCCAGCATTTTTCCGATCTACCATGACCGGTACGGGATCCCGGACGCACCGCGGGAGATCCATCAGCGGATGACTTCCGAAGGTCTGATCTGGGAATTCCCGCCGACCGCCTCGGCTCTCGGACCGGTAAATCTGCCAGTTTCGGGCGGCGGATATTTTCGGCTCTACCCTTACGCGCTGACGCGCCATTTCCTGAAAAAGATGAATCGGAAAGAAAAACGGCCGTTCATTTTTTACGTTCATCCGTGGGAAGTGGATCCGGAGCAGCCGCGTCTTCCATTCGGGTCACGTGCCGTCCAGTTTCGGCATCGGGTCGGACTTGGGAGAAATCTGGCGAAACTGCGCAAACTTTTACGAGATTTCTCTTTTGGCACATTATCCGAGGCCATAAATTACGAAAATAAGAAAAAGGAGAACTCCTGAACAGAGGACATTTCCGACGCAGTGTTCCGTTTTCGGAAACTTTCCGTCCGGAAAATGACCATTGGGAGACTTGCTGCCGTACATCATTTGGGAGATCGTTTCAGCAGGCGCAGACATGAAGACGCTTTTCATTACGCATCGTTTTCCGTATCCGCCGAATCGCGGAGACAGTATCCGGTCGTTTCATTTTCTGGAACGGTTTGCGGAGATGGGGAGCGTGCATCTTGCGACGCTCTATGAGCAGAAACCGTCCGAAGAATCGTTTCGCGTACTGAACGGACTGTGTGCCGGAGTGCTGGCTTTTCCGTGGGGAAAGCGGCGTCGGTGGTTTCGTGCCGGTTTTTCGCTTTTGCGCAGGAAAACCATGACGGAGGGGCTTTTCGGAGATCGCCGGCTGAAAAAGGCACTGCGGAAGCTCGTTTCGGAAGAAAAATTCGATCGGATCGTCGTTTTCTGTTCCAGCATGGCGCAGTATCTGGAAACGCTCTGCGGAACGGTGAATGAGAATACGCCGATCCTTACTGACCTGGTGGATGTCGACAGTCAAAAATGGTTTGACTATGCCGCACGTGCGCGAGGATGGAAAAAACTGGTCTTTCAGATGGAAGGCCGGCGTCTTCGAAACCTTGAGATCTGCATTGGAAGACGCTCTTCCGCGATCATGGCCGTCACGCCGGAAGAGACGGCTCTTTATCGAAGTTTTGCGGATGGGAAAGTCCCGGAAGAGCTTTGGATCCGAGATATTCCGAACGGGGTCGATACGCAGTATTTTGACGCGGAAGATCCGGAACTTGCGGATGCTGTCGAGATCTCGGAGCGTCTGGTTTTTGTCGGTGCACTTGATTATCGTGCGAATGCGGACGGGGTGGAATGGTTCGTGAAGAACGTTTTGCCGCAAGTTCGGAATCGTTTTCCTGCCTGTGAGTTTGACGTCGTCGGAAGCCGTCCGGGTCCCGGTTTGAAACAGCTGGCCGAGGCGACTCCCGGGATGAACCTCATCGGCACGGTCCCGGATGTGCGGCCGTATCTGAAACGCGCTTCCGTGGTCGTCGTTCCGCTTCAGGTGGCCCGCGGGATCCAGAACAAGGTGCTGGAAGCGTGTGCCATGTCGCGGCCGGTCATCGCTTCGGCGGGGGCTGCGGAAGGGATCCACTGCAGAACGTCGGAAGATCTGCTGGTCTGCGAGGCTCCGGAAAACTGGATCGGAAAACTTTCCGAACTGTTTGAAAATGCGGAATTGCGTGCCGGACTTTCGGAAAATGGCCGCCGAATGGTCGAGTCGTCCTACTGTTGGGCCGTGCAGTTGAAAAAGCTGGAAACGCTTCTGCGGGAAATGCCAGAGTGCGAAAAATAACCGGGCGCGAAAAATGACCGCATGAAATGAAGGAGTGCGGATCCGGATCTGGCAGCTTTCCTGAAAATCAAAAAATCAAAAGACGGCGGCAGGAAGAAGCCGTCTTGCCGAATACAGAATCGTACTGGAGAAGTCGAAGTCATGAAAGGCTACATTTTTGTTTATATGATGACCGTTCTGGGGATCTTTGCCTCACCGTTCATGCCGTTTATCGGCATTTGCGTGTACGTGCTTTTCGGCGTGCTGGTCCCTAACGCACTCTGGTACTATTCTCTGGACGAAACGTTTCTGAATACCGGGATCGGTTTCTCGGAAGTCGTCGCCTATCCGCTGATCGTCGGGTGGGTGCTGAATCATTTCGGGAATATGAACATCGGAAAGGCGATGCTCCCCTTTGCGTTCCTTTGCATGTACACATTCTGGGTCTTCATTTCCTCCATGGCGACAGGGTGGACTCCCATGGGGCAGGTCCAGAATCTGATGAACGTGCGTCTTCTTCTGGCGATGATCATTGCGCTTTCCCTGTGCGATACGACGAAACGGCTCCGAATGTTCATCTGGGTGATCGTTTTTGCGAACGGATTCGTGGCGTTTGAGCTGAATATGTCGTACCTTCAGGGATTTAACCGTCTGCAGCAGACCGGTTACGCCGGGATGGACAATAACTTCTTCGCCGTTTCGATGGTCGTCGGCTCGGTCCTGGCGTTTTTCACCGGACTTGCGGAAAAGAATGTCTGCATGAAAGGGCTTGCGTTTTTTGCGGCACTCCTTCAGGCACACGTCATTATGTTCTCCATGTCTCGAGGCGGTATGCTCGGATTGGGGCTTGCGTTCTTCTTTACGTTCCTGGTCCTCCCCAAATCGATGACGAACCTGACGATTTTTGTGCTGGCTGTCGTTATTGGACTTTCGATGTTCGGTGAAACGCCCCGAAAGCGATTCTTTACCGCCTTTGCGAACATGGAGGACTTGGACGGTTCCGCACAGACCCGACTCAGAAGCTGGACGAACTGCGCGATCACGATGCGGGAAAAACCTGTCTTTGGGGTCGGCGTGACGAAATGGCCGTCCTATACGAAGGCGAGATTCGATATATTTCTTGAAGCGCACTCCACGTGGTTCCAGGCGGCCGTCGACTCCGGGATCCCGGCCCTTCTGTTTCTGCTGCTGTTCTTCTTCGTTTCCGCGTTTCGGATGCTTCCGATCATTTTCCAGAGGATCAAGGTACCGGACCCGGAACTCTGCCATTATGCCCGAATGGTCTTTGTGGCCGTGATCGCATACGGTATTTCCGCCCAGTTCGTGTCGCTGTACGCGATGGAAAGTGTTTTCTACACCATTACGGTCGGCCTGATCGTCCTGAAGATCATCCATCTGCAGAATATCGAGGAACGGGAGCAGGAACGTCTCCGGATGCTTGAAATGCAGGAACGCTACGGCTACTCCATGTAGCGGAAGCGGATGAGGCGGACAGATGGGGAACAGACAGAGCGGTGCTCCCGGCACACTCGGCCTGTTCCCGGCTCCGACGGTTTTGTTTCCGAAAGTTTTCAAAATGCAGACTTCACCAAATTCCGACTTTTCCGATCCAGCGCAGACGATTTTCAGGATCACGCTTTTAGGCGCGGTGTGCAATGCCGTGCTTGTGGTGCTGAAATTTGCGGCAGGCATCTGGGGTTCCAGTTCCGTACTGATCGCGGATGCCGTGCACAGCCTGAGCGATTTCGTGACGGATGCGGCCGTCATCGTGGGAGCGCGGTATTGGGAACGGCCGGCGGATCATGATCATCCGTACGGACACGCCAAGCTGGAGACGATCGTGACGCTGTTCATCGGCGCGATCCTCTGTCTCGTGGGACTTCAGCTGATTTCAGGAGCCGTCTCGACGCTTTACGAAATGACGTCCGATCTGCAGCACGGCTATTCGGCACCCGGTATTTTCGCGCTGGGAGCCGCGCTGGTCTCGATCGCCGTCAAGGAGTTTCTTTACCGGATCACCGCCAGTGCCGGACGAAAAGTCCGTTCTTCCGCCGTCGTGGCGAATGCCTGGCACCATCGAAGTGACGCTTTGAGTTCCATTCCGGCTGCCGCTGCCGTCGGATGCTGCCTTCTTTGGGGGGAAGCCTATTCGTTTCTTGACCCTGCCGCGACGATCGTGGTCGGCGGCATGATTTTCTACGCAGCCTGGCTCATCATGTACCCGACATTTGGGACGCTCATGGATGCCGGTGCCTCCCGCGAGACGGTCCAGAAGATCTCGGAGCTGGTCCAGACGATCCCCGGAGCGGAAAATCCTCACCAGATCCGGACTCGAAACATGGGACATGGTTTCGATGTCGATCTTCATGTCTGGGTCCGCGGCGACGCGACCGTGACGGAAAGCCATGAAATGGCGCATCTGATCGAAAAACTGCTCAAGGAGAGCGAGGATCTGGCTGTCCTGGACGTCATCGTTCACATCGAGCCGATCCGTTCTCCGGTTTCAGAGACCGCTGTTTCAGAGACCGCCGGTTGACCGCAGGATATTTCTGCCGCCTGAGCCGTTTTTTGACTGGGAGATCCCGGATCTTTTGAAGTTTGGGATCTTCTCCGGCTTCGGCGTTTCTATCGACCCGGCGTTTTTTCGGCTTTCAGCTTTTCTTTCAGTTTCCCCTTTTGTTTCTCTCTTTGCGGTTTCGATTTAGCGTATCTTTCTGGAGGCATTGGGACAAAAAAAGACCGTTCGGTTAGGAACGGTCCTGGATCGGGAGGGGAACTGTCTCAGGTTTCTGCGGCAGTTCCTGGCTCGGGATCTTCTTCAGAGCCTACCTCAGGTTTCCGCGGCAGGTTCCGTTTCCGGAGAGATCTGCGAGGAGACTTCCGGAGAACTTTCCGCCGGCGGGTTCACCGGCTCAGAGTCCTGCGTTTTGGAAGCATCGCTTTCTTGCAGGACTTTCTTTCCCTTTGCGAACATGGTTCCGCCGCTGATGGTCAGGATGGACGGGAGGTAGATCAGGTCCCCGAACAGAGCCATGAACAGCAGCAGGAGCATCATGATGCCGAAGTAAAGCGTCGGCGTGAAGGTACTGAACGCGAAGACGGAGAGACCAAACGCCGAGATCAGCGTAGTCTGCGTCATGGCGGTCGCGCAGCGCCGGTAGGCGGAGAGAGCCGCATTTTTGTGCGAAAGCCCTTCATCCAGTGCACGGCGATACCAGGTCAGGTAATGGATCGTGTCGTCTGTCGCGATACCGAGCGCCACGCTGGCGGTCATCATGGCTCCCAGGTCGCACAGGATCCCCAGCCAGCCCATCATGCCGAAGGCGACCGCAATGGGGAAGATGTTCGGGATCATCGAGCAGAAACCGCCGAGCAGGTTCTTGAGCATGATCATCATGACGACGGAAATCGTCACGAACGCCAGCAGGATACTCTCAAAGAGGCTCGCCATCAGTTCATGCTGCGTCTTGTAGACAAGCGGAACGGATCCGGTATAGATCGCCTTGACGGCCGGTTTTTCGCCCGGTTCCTCCAGACCTTTGTCCACGAGCCATTTTTCGATGACCGGGTCGATCGTCGCACGCAGATCGTCCACGAACAGGCCGTAGTCAACGTCCGTCAGTGCTTTGACTCTGCACGTGATCCGGAAAAGTTCATCCCCGTGGTTTACCTGCCATTGGTAGACGAGGTTTTCTGTTTCGTCGAACTGTTCCTGCGAAACGGTACCGTCTTCTTTTGCTTTTTCGATCCCTGCACGCAGTTCTTCAAGCGTCGTCATTCCCGCCGCAGTCAGCGTATCGGCAAGCAGACCGGTGATCCCCATCTCCTTAAGCGTTGGACTTGGGGAATCTTTCGTCCCTTTTTCGTAGGCTTCGCGATGCTTGCGTTCTGCCGCGAGAAGATCATATTTCGCATACTCGCCAAGTTTGCCGTAATTGCGCACGACCTGACTGTTCCATCCGGCGCGGACGGCCATGCTGCCGCCTTCGGGATCCGGAAGGAGTTTTTCAACGGAAAGAACTCCGCCGACGTGTCTCTCGCCGTCCGATTCCTTCTTTTTCTCATTGAAGAAGAATTTTCGCGGCGGAGCGACCGGCCCGGCTTCCGCAGTACCGATCTTATGGTCGACCAGCTTTTCCTGCACTGCTTCAACGGCGTCCTTAATGAGGATCGTGCGCCCCTTGAAGTTCTCCTTGACGCGCTCATTATCGAACCGGACGACGATCTCCATCGGGACCAGCGGACCGAGATTCTCTTCGAGCCACGTGTAGTCGTGAATGATCGTCGTGTCCTGCTTGAAGAAGTTCATGAGCTTGACGCTCGGGATCAGACGGCAGCTGCCCACGAAGCCCATGCACATGATGATCGTACAGCCGCACAGGACCAAATACGGATGGTAGATGATGAAATGACCGAGTTTTTGCCATTGACCTCCAATGATGTCCTTGCGTTCCACATTCTCGCCCTTCGCTTCCGTTTTCGCCATTTTGTCGGCAAAACGGTGTGAGGGGAAGAGCTGAAGGACTGCCGGTACGTAAAGGAAAATAATGAAGACCGAAATGATGACGCCGATCCCGGAGTAGAGACCGAAGTTCCAGATCGGTCCGAGATTGCTCGTCATGAGCGAGAAAAGCCCCAGTGCCGTCGTGACTGCCGACACGATGACCGGAACGAAAGCATACTTCACGGCACGTTCCACCGCACCGCGCACTCCGCCTTCTTCTTCCAGCGCATCATGATAGTAGTTGATGAAATGGATCGCGCTGGACATCGTGAGCACATAGACCAGCGGCGGCATCGAAAGCATGATGGCGTCCGTAGATGATCCCGTGAAGTTCACGATGGCCAGAGAATACCCGGTCGCGAAAAGGGCCGCGCAAAAGACGATGAGGACCAGACGGACACTCCGCAGACACAGACTCGCGATCGAGAAGCCGACGATCGCCGCCAGCCACGCAAGACGCATGAGCGTTCGGTTTCCTTCTACGTCGATCGACACATTATCGACCGGCGAGCCTCCCATGTGCAGCTCCGACGGCTGGAAACCCGGAAGAACGATGAGGTCCTCCTTCGCGATCGATTCTCGGCGCAGTTCGGTTTCCGTCGGTTTGTCCGGGACCGGGATCTTGATCTGACGCTCCAGGAAGTTTTTCGGTTCCACAGGACGCGGCGTCTCCGGCTGCGCGGCCTGGATCGCTTCCACTGCCTTCAGCTGTGCAGGCGTGAGCTGCGTTCGGTCAAAGACGAATTCCTGACGCGCAAGACGGTAGATCTCGCCTACCGCCCCCTTCATGTTCATTCCTTCGCTTCCCGGAAGAAGATACATGATGGCGGCCGTTTTCTCACCGTCCATACCGATGAGCGACCCTTTCAGCCGGTCAACTGCTTCCGGCATACTGATCGAGGAGCCTTCCGCAAGTTCTTTCGCATAGTCCGCACCGGAAAAGTACGTCGCGAAAAAGCGCAGATTGTAGTCTTCCACCAGCACGTCGCCTTTTTCGTCACGCCGCGGCAGAAGACGATGCTTCATGACGTCCAGACGCGGATCTTCCAGCGTACAGCCTTCCCAGCTCATGAGAATGAACTGTTCGTTCGGAAAGTTCTGCTGGAACCAGTTGTGCAGCTGGGATTCCGCCGTCCCTTCCGGAAGCCATTCCTTAATGTTGTTCCGCACGCTCTCCAGAGTTCGCTTGACCCCCACCGCCATGATCGGCAGCGTGAACGTCATGAGGACCAGGATGAGAAGAGCGTACTTTTCGTAAAATGTTTTTTTCATAAATGATTCCAATGGGTTCGATCATTTTCGCGTTTCGCCGACCACAGATCCCGTATCGTGCAGGCTGACGCAAAAAATCCGAAAATGCTCACTTTAAAGTATAGCACATTCTTGCCATTCCGTCTACGGGGAAAAAGAAGAATTTTTTCATTTTGTATCGATTTTATCGATGTTTGCGAAAATCGTTGCGTTAATTGCGCCGTTAAACTTACCCTATTTTTCTCAATATTCCAAAAGAGAAGATCCGTGTTTCGCAAAGAAGAAAAAGAGTGTGGGATTTGGCGCAAAGACGTAAAATTTTACGATTGCGAGATTTTGCTGAACTGAAAAATTTGCGCAAAGGTGAGTCAGATGAAATTTTCCGATTTTTTGAAGTTCTTTTCCCAAAAAAAGTCTCCTCACGGCTTGCATTTCCGCGTGTTTTGAATATAATGGAGACTGATTCGTAAATTTCTCCATTTTTCCTTTCCTTTTAACCAACCAGGAAATCCAAAAATGACCAAACCCCAGGTAATTCTGACCGGTTTCGCTGACGAAGGCGTTTCCAAACAGCTCGAAAAGTCCATCAAAGAACAGTTTACCGCCTACGCGGCCATTGGGCTTCAGTACTACAGTATCCGATTCATCGATGTCGGAAACGGCACGAAAAACGTCATGGCGCTGACCATGGATGAGATCCAGACGATCCGCGAGATCCAGAACGATTTCGGTCTGAATGTCTCTTCGATCGGTTCGCCGATCGGCAAGGTGAAGCTCGTGGACGAAGAAGACGGCACCAAAAACCGCTACGTCCCGTTCAACGAGTACATGGATGAGGTCAATCGTGCCTGCGAGATCACGCACGCGCTGGAAAGCAAGCTCATCCGCGGCTTCTCCTTCTACCATCCGTTCGGAAAAGACCCGCACGACTACATGAATCAGGCGGTCGATCAGCTTTCCCAGATCGCCGAGACCTGCCATCGCAGCGACCTGACGTTCGGTCTGGAAGTGGAACCGAATCTCGTCGGCGGAAACGGCTGGCTCATGGCGGAACTCTACCAGAAGATCAACCATCCGTCCATGACGCTCGTTTTTGACGTCGGGAATCTCGTCGTTCAGGGCTTCGATTCCTGCGAGATCCTCGACCAGTTCCGTTCCTGCCTGCCGGGCCTCGGCTGGTTCCACGTGAAGGACTACCGCCATCCGAAACCGGTGAAGAAAGGCGACCCGATCGACGAAGAACAGCTGAAGAATTTCGTTCCGTGCGATTTGGGCGACGGCGGCCATGAAGCGATCTTCCGCGAACTGAAGAAAGCGCTTCCAGAGATCGATGCGCGCCTCAAGGCTCGCGGTATCCCGGGATTCTTCGTCGATCTGGAACCGCACGTCAAGGGCGGCGGACAGTTCGGCGGATACAGCGGACCGGACGGCGTCGGTGTGGCGCAGCGTGCGCTTTGCCGTCTGCTCGACTACGTGGGGATCGACTACCATCTCCGCGATTTCGACGACATTCTGGCAGACCGCGGTTTCTAAATCGCAGACTGAAATGAGATACGGGGCGGACGATTTGGATGTTCGCCTCTTTTTTTGAATGGATTTTTAATGAGGTTTGGGCGGAAACGGAGGTTTTATGCGCGGGATGTGCTTTTTTTTGAGTCTGGTCTTCAGCTGTCTGCTGATCCCGGTCTCTCTTTCAGCGTCGGAGAATGCCGCAGAAAGTACAGTCGAACGTACGGCAGAACGTACGGTCGAGTGCTGGACGGCGTCGGAGTGGGAATTTGAGTCAGCGGGGGAATTTTCGGAAAAAGACGCGTTTTATCGCGTCCAGATGGACGTTGAGTTCCGCTCGGAAAAAGGGACGGTCCTGCGGATGCCGGCGTTCTGGGACGGCGGAAAGATCTGGCGGGTGCGTTTTGCGCCGACGGAACCGGGCGTCTGGAGTTTCTCGACCGTCTGTTCGGAGACCGGAGATCCCGGACTTCACGGGAAAACGGGAACCTTTCAGTGTGTGCCGTACACGGGAGAGCTGGAGATCTACAGCCGCGGTTTTCTCCAGACCCGCGAGGGATTGAAGTACCTGACCTATGCCGACGGAACTCCTTTTTTCTATCTTGGCGACACGCACTGGGGAATGATGTCCGAGGAATTTGACGAACCGGGGCTTCATGCCGGAGATCTGAAGATCCAATCTCATTTCTGCTATCTCGTGGACCGTCGTGCCGAGCAGGGATTCACGGTCTACCAGTCGGAGCCGATCGGCAAGACGATGAATTTCGCAGACGGCATTTCGATGGAAGATGTGCGCGGATTTCAGAGCATGGACCGATACTTTCGGCACATTGCGCTCCGGGGGCTGGTCCACGCCAATGCGCAGTTTTTCTATCCGTCCGAAATGCTCGCCATCCAGCATGACGAAGCCTACCTGAAACTCCTGACTCGGTACTGGGTCGCTCGCTATGCAGCCTATCCGGTCCTCTGGACGCTGGGGCAGGAAGTGGACGACGATTTCTACGAAAAATTCTCCCGCGAAGCCAATCCGTACGTGAAAGTCTGCACGTGGATCCACGAACTGGATCCATACCGCCACCCCATGACGGCGCATCAGGAGAATGCCTGGCACACGACGCGCAGCGGGATCGGAAAAACACACGCGTCGCTTTTCCAGGACGTTCCAGGACACACCTGGTACGGCGTACAGTGGAATCAGCGGCTCAGCAGTCCCTGGGATCTGGCTGTCGCCAAGGACTACTGGAACGACGGAAAAGGAAAACCGGCGATCCTCTATGAAGGACTTTACTGTTTCCTCTGGACGGAAGATTTTGGTGCCCGGGCGCAGGGGTGGCTGGCGTTTCTGAGCGGAATGTACGGCTACGGTTACGGCGCGGCGGACATTTGGCTCTATCGCGGCACGTACAGTATGGATACGACCTCGACCCATGACGGAGTCTCGCAGGTCACGCCGGAAGAAAAAAAGATCCGCTGGCCGGAGGCTCTTGAACTGCCGTCGGCTTCGCAGGTGATCTTCATGAAGGACTTCCTCAAAAAGCGTGCGTGGTGGGAGCTGATCCCGGAATTTGCCGTGAGCCAGGAGGGACCGGAAGCGGGCCGAAAGATGGAATTCGTTCCGGCGTCGCCGTCCGTTTTTCGTTTCGCGGCACACGCTGGGCATCGGGAGTTCGTTTTCTATTTCTACTCCCAGGCGATGGAGACCGGGATACTTCAGGGACTGGAACCGGGAACCGGGTATGCGTGCACGTGGTTTGATCCGCAGACTGGCCGTTCTCTGGAAACCGTCATGCAGAAGACGGGGCCTTCCGGGACACTTGAACTGCCGCAGAAACCCAATGAAAAGGACTGGATCCTGAGCGTGGATCGGAAGTAAAGGAAGCCGGTGTACGGGCGGGCCGGAGTCAAAATCGGCATAAAGGGACGAATTTAGTTCAAATTTGGGACAATTCGCCAAAAGATCCGGTCCCCCTGCTTGCATTTTCTGCGATTTCGGATAAAATTAAAATGGCATATTTCAGTGTCCTGCTTTCGGGGCATGGATCTGAAATCTCAGAAACGTTCCTTTTTTCAGGCAGAGTGATTTTCATGGCTGATTCCAATTCCAATCCGACTCCGGCGCAGCAGAGTGCAGCCCGTCCGAAACGCGGCGTTCCAGAAGGACTTTGGGTCCGCTGCCCAGGCTGTCAGGAACCGATCTTCCGCAAAGAAGTTGACGAAAATCTGGGGATCTGCCCGCTGTGCGACTACCATTGGTCCATTCCGGCACGGACGCGGATCGCGCAGCTGATCGATGACGGGACGTTTGAGGAATGGGATGCGGATATGCATTCGACGGACTTTCTGAATTTCTTCGACAAGAAATCGTATGCGGACCGCCTCGTCGCGGAACAGAAGCGCAATCAGCTGAAAGATGCCGTCATTACCGGGACCGGCATGATCCGTGCGCGCCGTGTGGTCTTTGCGGTCACGGACAGTAATTTCATGATGGGGAGCATGGGAAGCGTCGTCGGCGAGAAACTCACCCGTGCGGTCGAACGCGGCACGGAGATGAAGCTCCCCGTCATCATCGTCAGCGGGACCGGAGGCGGGGCGCGAATGCAGGAAGGGATCGTCTCTCTGATGCAGATGGCCAAGATCTCCGCGGCGCTAGCGCGTCACGATTCGGCCGGCGAACTCTTCATTTCCGTCCTCACGAATCCGACCATGGGCGGTGTGGCGGCCAGTTTCGCGTCGCTGGGAGACGTGACGTTTGCGGAACCCAAGGCACTCATTGGATTCGCCGGGCCGCGAACGATCAAATCGACCGTTCAGCTGGAGCTTCCGGATGGTTTCCAGACGAGCGAATTTCTGCTCAAGCACGGGTACATTGACCGCATTATTCGCCGTCCGGAGCTGAAGAGCGAGATCGCCCGCGCGATCGACTACTGCGGAAAATGAACCAATGCGGGTCCTGTACCGGGCGCGGATGCCGGGTGCAGGACTTCAGTTTTTCTTGAGTTGAAGAAGTTTTTTTCTGAGTTGACGAAATTTTGCCTGAGTTGGAGAAAATGAAATGCTTTTCGATACGCACTGCCATCTGGATGACGAATCTTTTGCCGACGATATCCGCGACGTCGTTGCGCAGGCCCGGTCGGCCGGAGTCACGCGAATGCTGACGCAGGGAACGTCCATTTCCTCGTCGCTTGATTGTATCGCGCTGGCGGAAGAGTTTCCGGAAGTTTACGCGGCCGTCGCCATTCACCCGAACTGTCTGATGGAAGAGATCCCGCGATTCGGCGATGGATCGGTCTTTCTGGAGATTTTCTCTCAAATGGCGGAAAATCCGCGCGTGCGTGCGGTTGGGGAGACGGGCGTCGATCTCTACTGGCACGACACGCCAATCGAGATCCAGAAACAGTACCTTGCGCTTCATTTCGAGCTGGCGCGCCGCGTGAAACTCCCGGTCGTCATTCACTGCCGGGATGCGGAAGAGCCGCTTTTGGAGACCGCGCGGGCGGATTTTGAAAAAAACGGTCCGGTGCCGGGCGTGATCCACTCTTTCAGTGGAGACCTGACGTTTCTGCGTGCGTGTCTTGACCTGGGATTCCACATCAGCTACTCCGGGTCCGTCACGTTTAAAAACAAATGCTTCGACTCCGTGCGCGAAACGGTCCGCGAAGTCCCGCTTGATCGGATCCTCGTCGAAACGGACAGTCCGTACCTCACGCCGATGCCGTTCCGCGGAAAGATCCGGCGCAACACACCGGAGTACGTCCAGCACACTGCCCGTTTTCTTGCCGAGATGCGCGGAATGAGCGAGGAGGAATTTTTCGCACAGACGACGCAAAACGCACTGAAATTCCTTGGGATCCCGGAGTCTTCTCCGAATGTTCAGGATACTCAGAACGTGACCTGAAACCGCATTCCGTAAACGTGCATGAGTCCGTCGATCCCATCAACGTTTTCGCCCCGTTTGTTGAAGCCCTCATAGTCGCCGTGCACGAGGGCGTAGTTGAACATCAGACGGCAGTTCTGGTTCAGATACCAGTTCAGCCCCCAGACGTTCATGAGCGATTTTCCGTAAAGTCCGGGATGGAAATCCGCGGCGGCGTATCCGTCAGCGAGTTCCGTCGTGTCGGCCCACGTGCACATGTACGCGATCTCCCACGCGCCGGGCCCCGAAAAAACGCCGACGCCATCCCGGCATGTGCGGATAAACGGTTCATTCGGTTTCAGACGTCCGTAGCTTCCGCCAGCCTTGCGGTAATTCCGACTCTCGCCCGTCAGCGTGTACGCTGCCATGACGTAACCGGTCTGAACCAGCGCGCTCCCGGCCCGGTCATCTTCCATGAAGAAAAATCCATGCTCAAAATCGATCGAAAACGGTCCGCGCATCCAGTAGAGTTCCAGACAGAAAACGTTCATGCTGTCCAGTCCGTCCAGAATCCCCGTTTGAAGCACATTCGGCGTGATTTGCGAATTGCTCATGAAATTGCAGCGCGTCGAATAGTCGGCAGCCTTTTCCTGATCGTAGCTTCGGTAAGAATACGACGCTCCCAAATGCGTAAGGAAACGCTGGCCCTGCGCATTTTCCTCATAGTATGGAAGGTACGTCACGCGCGACGTAAACGCCATGTGCCCATGCTCGCCGACGCAGCTCAGATCGTCTTCCGGCATACTGGACGCAAAAAGTCCCGCAGCCCATGTAAAACGGTCCGCCTGACTCCAGTTCGAGAAAAGGACCCCGTTGTTTCGGCTTCCGCAGATGCCGCGCATCGAGTTCAGATACGATTTTTCCATCAGCGGACAGCACTGGAACGTCGTCAGTTCCTCCGTACTCCACGGCTCCTTCATGTGCCCGATCTTGAAATCGACCCCGCTCGGTGTGTTCACCAGTCCGATCCAGGCATCTTTCACCGTCGTGTTTGAGGCGTCAAACGTGATGCGGTACTGGATCATCTCGTACATTGAGCCGGTCAGATCGAGCCAGATCTGGCGCGGTTTGCATCCGGAAACGTCTCCGGAACCGGCCGCGTACTCCATTTCATCGTCCAGCGACGCTCCTGCCGCATCCCAGAGCAGCACTCCGCCGAGTTTAACGGACGGCGTCTGGTACTTTTTCAGGTCGTCTGCCTCTTTTTTAAGCCGCGCCTTTTCCTGATCCTCCGCCATCTGCTTCTTCACGGCTTCCAGATCCGCCTGCATTTTCTCCCATTCAACACGCGGTACAGAAATAGTCTCCGTGGACACAAGATCCGCCCTGCCGTCTGGAATTTCGGAAGAAACCGATGTACTCTCTTCTGCAAACAGAGACGCAGCAAACAGAAACTCCGGGAGAAACAGACTCCCCAAAGTCAGTATGATACACCGTATCGTAAAGCCTGAAATCCTTTTCATGGTACTACTCCATAAGCGGTTCTGAAACGCCATCCTGGCGGAAATGTCAATTAACGGAAATTTTATCGACTATTTTAATGTTTACGATTAAGGTGGAGAAAGTGATGGGTAAATTTTGTTTATTTCCCCCAAATTTCCAGATGTTTCCTGCTCGAAAATGAGAAAGAGGAAATTTTCAGCCGGACGGCCCCTTGTGCAAAATCCGGAACGGAATATAATGAAGGGCAAAGGAAGAAAAGATCCGCACGTTTTCTCTCCGGGACGGAAAGAGAAAGCGTTTCATTTTACTGGAGAGAGAAAATCATGAAACAGATCAAGTGTCCGACTTGCAGTCGAATTGCCGAAATGGCGGCCCCGGTTCCCGGAACGTCCTGCCCGAACTGTTCTTCCGTGCTGGTGGGAGAAAATGCGCAGGTTTCCAACGTCTGTTTTTTCTGCAAACAGGAGATCCGCCCGAATGAGACCGCGATCTTTTGCCCGGCCTGCGGAGTTGAGTACCATGCCGACTGCTGGCTCGATAATGACGGCTGCGGAACGGAAGGATGCGAGTACCAGGACTGCCTCGCGCCGATGGAACTTCCCGCAGCGTCCGTGAATTCTCCTGTCTCCCAGCCCTCCGTGACGGAAAGTGCGGAAGCTGCGCTGGAAAAAGCCGCGAATGACGAAGATCCGGAAGGTGAGGAAGACTATTTCGTGATCAAAAGTATGCCGACGGCGCAGGATGAAGCGCAGACACAGAAAAATGAAGACGCTCTGATCGAAGAGAATATGGCCCGATTCCAGAAACGTACGGAGATGCCGGAGCAGAAAAAGCTCTCATGGCAGGATGTTCTGGACTGGAAAAACACGCCGCGCGACACGAAATACGATTTCGACGGACCATGGATGAAGGATCCCTACCTCTTGCAGAAAACAAAAAATTATGCCGTTTTCCTCTTCGGCGGTACGTTTGGCGGCGCGGTGCTGGGGTTCTCTTTCATTCTGGTCTTCATGATCCTGAAGTACATTTTCCTGCACTCGATGCTTTCGTTCGGCTTTATGGTCTTTCTGTTCATCGCAGGGATCCTCCTCGGTATGGTTTCCGCCGTCTATTTTGCCTACCGCACAATGGCGACGCTGATCGATAATTAACGCGGAATTAACGGAATTAACGCGGAGAATGATGCGGAATTAACGCGGAGAATGGCGAAGATCATTCGAGCGGATGAGGGATCATGGAGCCGGGGACCATTGGAAACGTCCCCGGCTCCTGTTTTGAGCGCGGACAGGCCGGGTTTGAGTGCGGAACGATCGGGAAAGATTTCAGAATCTGCGTTTTTCGTAGATCGCCAATGCGTGCAGTGCCGCCATGATCCCCTCGATCTCCGTGCTCGATGCGTTCGTTGGATTCCAGTACATAAGCTGGAATTCCAGCAGTTCATGGATCGTCGAAACGGCCTTGAAAATGCGCGGATCGTTCAGTTCATGCCTCGGCGTGACCGTCACGAGCCAGCGCAGA